>JANOZA010000485.1:0-1801 GCA_031429155.1 Verrucomicrobiota bacterium
GAAAGCCCAGGAGGCGGGCGCGGTGAAGCCGGCGAAGACGGACCCCGCGCCGTTCTTTGCGCGCTGGGCGGCGAGCAAATCCGCCGACGTGCGCAACCACGCCGGACGCCTCGCGACACTTTGGGGCGACAAGGCCGCCGTCACCGCACTCATCAAAGTCGCCGAAGACCCGAAAGCCGACCCCGCCCAGCGCGCGGAAGCCATTCGCACCCTGCGAAAACTCGACAGCGACGAAGCCCGCGCCGCACTGCTCAGGCTCTTGGAGCAGTCGCTGCCAAAGTAATACGGCATTTCGAAGCCGGAGATTGCCTCCGCCCGGGCTCTGCTTTAGAAGTCGTCCCCTATGCAGCCCATTCCCCTCCGCACGACCGTCGTTGGCAGTTACCCCATGCCCGCGTGGCTTGAAAGCGCAGTCAGCAGCCTCGACCGGTTCGGGCCGGCGGACATTGTAGAACTCCAGGAGGACGCGTGCCGCACTGCGGTGTCGGATCAAATGACTGCCGGCCTCGACGTGATCACTGACGGCGAGCAGGGGCGCTTCGATTTCAATCTCAGCTTTTACGGGCATCTCACCGGCATCACCATGGAAGCCGCACCACCCCGCCGCTGGGGTCCGCCGGCGCATGATCAGCGCGGGAAACACGAAGTCAGCGGTGAGTTGTCCGCACCGAAAGGACTGGGAGCCGTAGCGGAATACCTGCGCCTCCGCGCCATCGCGCCGACCGGGCCGGTGCTGAAGTGCAGCGTGCCCGGACCCTACACGCTGAGCGGACGGCTGTTGCCGAACGCTCAATACCCGGATCGCTGGGCGCTCACCGAGGCGCTGCTCCCTATCGTGCGCGAGGAACTCGCCGGTCTCGTCGCGGCGGGCTGCACGGAGATCACCGTGGACGAGCCGAGCATGAGTTGCTACGGCCACCGGGAAGACCCGCGGCGTTTCGTGGACATCTTCAATCGCACCGTCGAAAGCGCGGCGGGCCGCTGCCGGCTGAGCACGCACCTTTGTTTCGGAAACTACAAAGGCCGCGCCGTGGGCATGAGGCGATATGCGCCGCTCTTCCCGGCGTTTCTCGAACTCAACGTGGACGAGATTCACCTGGAGATGGCCAGCCGCGAGTATGCGGAACTGGAAATCATCCGCACCATCAGCGCCACCCGCGATGTCAGCGTCGGCATCATTGATGTGAAGAGCTACTTCATCGAGCCCGTGGACTACCTGGCGGAGAAAATCCGCGCCTGCCTCAGCTTCGCGCCGGCGGACCGGCTGTCGTTTGCGCCGGACTGCGGCCTGAGCCAAACGGCGCGCTGGGCTTCCCGGCAGAAGTTGAAGAACATGGTGGAGGCCGTGCAGTTGGTCCGGGCAGAGTTGAAGGCCTGACCCTTTCCAGAGCCCAGGAGCGATACGCAGGCGCGCCGCTTTTGAGATTGCACTTTCCGGGCCGCACCGGCTACCAGTCACGCGGCGGCCTTTGGCACAACCAGCCGGGGCCGCTTCACACCCCAAACACAACCAGATACAAACTCATGAAAAAGCTCATCGTATTTATCGCCGCCCTCTGCATGGCCCTGCCAGCCGCGGCAGCTCCCAAGAAAGACGAGAAGAAGGACGACAAGAAAGCCGTCAAGGAAGTGCCTCCCACCATGTGGAGCGTCGTCGTCGAAGGCGCCACCGGCGACACCGGTGCCGTCGAAGTGAAGGGCTTCCTCGCCTCCATGAAAGGCGTGAAAGTCGAATCCTGCGAGATGAAGGAAAAGAACGTGGAGGCAGTCATCAGTTCCAAGGAAAAGATCAGCCGCTCGG
>JANOZA010000486.1:0-2609 GCA_031429155.1 Verrucomicrobiota bacterium
ACTCCCAGTGCCTCTCCTCTGGCCCCACACGATAGAACACTGCGCCGACTCTGCGCCGCAGCCCACTCCTCCTCCCCCCTAGCCCCTCCCTCTTCACATTTTCCTTCCCCTCCCCGTCCTTTAGTGCTAGAAAATGCCGCAAATGAGCGCTGCCCCTCGCAAGACACTCCCCGCCGCCGTGGACCGCGAAGTCCGTACCCGCGCCGGACACTGCTGCTCCGTTTGCGGCGACCCTGAGCCGCATGAAAGGGCCCACATCGTCCCTCACGCAAAGACCAGGGACGACTCCGCCAGGAATCTCGTCCTCCTCTGCGGCAACTGCCACACCCGCGCCACAAGGACCCGAAGAAATGGGGCCGCAAAACGCTCGAATGGTATCGCGACAATCCCTGGGGCAACCGCCGCGACCGCCCCGGCACCCAGCCGCCTGAGGGCATCGCCACCCTCCCGCCCGCCAATCTCCCCTATCCGCCCCTCGGCTCGCTCTTTATGGGCCGCGATGGCGACCTCTCCCGTCTCCGCGACGCCCTCAAGGCCGGAGCGCACGCCGTCGGTATTAATATGGATGCCAAAATCGCCGCCGCGCACGGTCTCGGCGGCATAGGCAAGACCCGGCTCGCCTGCGAATACGCCCATCGCCACGCCGGAGAGTATGATGCCCTCCTCTTTGCCGACGCCACCAGTCCCGAGACCCTCCAGCGCGCCCTTGCCGAGCTTGCCGTCGTCCTCGTCCACCACCTCGATCTCGCGGACAACGCCCCCGACGACCAGCGCCGCGCCGCTGTCATCGCATGGCTCCGCCAGCATCCCCGCGCCCTCCTTATTCTCGATAGTATAGACGACGAACAGGCCGCCCACGCGGTGAAAGACCTCCTCAACGACATTCTCGCCGGCCACATCATCCTCACCGTGCGCATCCCCCGGTGGTTTGAGAACGTCCAGCCCCTCCATCTCGACGTCCTCTCCCGCGCAGACGCCCCACACCACCTGCTTCCACAGCCTGAAGACTCCATTGCACTCCACCTCCATCTCCCAAAGCGTCAAGCACTCGGCAGGAGGTATCATCCATGGCCCAACTGGGACCAGCTATGGACCTTCGATATCCTCCCTCCCTCCCCAAATGCCCCAAAGCCCCCCTAAAACCGAACTGCTTTCCCCTGCGGGAAACATGGAGTGTGCCCGCGCGGCGGTTGCCAATGGAGCCGACGCCATTTACTTCGGCCTGCCAAGATTCAATGCCCGGCTGCGGGCGGATAATTTCACTGAAGAGCAACTGCCGGAGTTGATGGAGTTCCTCCACAGCCACGGCGTGCGCGGGTTCGTGGCCATGAACACGCTCATTTTCACCGGCGAACTCGCGGCGGCAGAGGAGCAGTTGAGGCTGCTTGAAGCGTCGGGCGTGGATGCCATCATCGTGCAGGACATCGGCCTCGCCGTGCTTGCGCGGGCAGTGGCGCCGAACATCGAACTGCACGCGAGCACACAGATGACGATCACCTCGCCGGAAAGCCTGGAGATGATGAGCCGTCTCGGCCTCGATCGCGCCGTGCTGGCGCGCGAGTGCAGCTTGCGCGAGCTTGAGAGATTCAAAGAACAGCCGGTGCCGCTGGAAGTCTTCGTCCACGGCGCGCTGTGCGTCGCGTATTCCGGCCAGTGTCTTACCAGCGAAAGTCTCGGCCAGCGCAGCGCCAACCGCGGCGAGTGCGCGCAGGCCTGCCGGATGCCCTATCAGTTGGTGGTGGATGGTGAACTCCGCGATCTCGGCGACAAACGTTATCTTCTCAGCCCGCAGGATTTGGCGGCAGTGGAGGAAATCCCGCGCCTCATCGAACTGGGCGTTAGCAGTTTCAAAATCGAAGGCCGGCTCAAGTCGCCGGAATACGTCGCTGCGGTGACGCGCGTCTACCGGAAGGCCATCGACGCCGTAGTCAGGCCGTCTCGGCCTGATGCAGCAGATGCACAAGGCCGAGACGGCCTTGCTACGGACCGTTACGAACTGGAGATGACGTTCAGCCGTGGCCTGTTCACCGGCTGGATGCACGGCGTGGACCACCAGCAACTCGTCGGCGCGCGCTTTGGCAAGAAACGCGGCGCGCTAGCCGGACGCGTGCGCTCCGTTGGCCACGCCTGGGTGGAACTGGACCACGCCGGCGCATGGCTCAAGCCGGGCGACGGCGTCGTCTTCGACACCGGCGGCGACACCGACCACGAGCAGGGAGGACGCATTTACGAAATGTCAGGCACGCGCCTCGCCTTCCAGAGCGGCAAGCTCGACTTCGCGCAGATCAAACCCGGTGATCGCGTGTGGAAGACGAGCGACCAGGCCCTCGAAAGTCGCCTCCGCTCCACATTCTCCGGCGACATTGCGCCGCGCCAGACTGCTCCGTTGCGTCTCCTTGTTATCGGAATTGCCGGCAAACCGCTGCACGTGATGGTTGATGTCAGCGGCGTTGTCATCGAGTCAGCCATGCCATTGCAGACAGCGGAAAAGCGACCGCTTACCGCCGACGCCCTGCGCGGGCAATTCAGCCGTCTCGGCGGCACGCGCTTCTTTCTCGAAAGCCTCACCGCAGACTTGTCCGGCGACGTCATTCTCCCTATCAGCGAAT
>JANOZA010000487.1:0-1867 GCA_031429155.1 Verrucomicrobiota bacterium
TTCACTTTTAGCCCGGGGCTAAAACTGCTGACCCCGCCGTGCGCGGGGCGCGGCGGGGTCAGAGACAGGATTACCGGCGGAGGCCGAGGCCCTTGATGGCTTTTTGGTAGCGCTCAGGGGCGGTGTTCTTTAGATAATCGAGCAGGCGGCGGCGGAGCGCTACGAGCTTGAGGAGACCGCGACGGGACGAGAAGTCTTTCTTGTGACCGCCGAGGTGTTGCGTGAGGTGGTTGATGCGCTTGCTGAGAAGCGCCACCTGATAATCCGCACTGCCGGTGTCGCCGGGGTGCAGTTGGTACTGTGTTGGATCTATGGTTTCTTTTGTCATAACCGATGGGTAAATTCAGCAGCTGCAGTCCTCAATGACCCGCCGCTCCTTGACCTCCCCTGGGACAAGTGCGCCGAGGTTTCCATAGTTCCCCGGATGCGCAACTGGATTTTCCCCAGGCGGGCGAAACCACCAAAAGCGGGTCACTTGTCCTTCACGCAGCGGAAACCGGCGTGATTCGACGACGTGTCCGGCGTCGTCTCCTGCCGGCCGGCGGGACGGTAGGCCTCGCAGTAGCAGTCGTTGCAGAGCCAGGAGCCGCTGCGGATGGTCCGGCACGGGCGGCCCTGGGGATTTTGGCTGTCGGGCACGGTGTTGACGGGGTTCTTCTCCGGGCTCTTGGCGTAGTAGGTTTCGGAATACCAGTCTGTGGTCCATTCCCAGACGTTGCCGGACATATCGTAGAGTCCGTAGGCATTGGCCGGATAGGACTTCACCGGCGCGGGACCGTGGTGCCCGTCCTCTGCGGCGTCTTTGACCGGAAATTCGCCCTGCCAGATATTCGTCATCCACCGGTCGCCGGGGCGGAATTCATTGCCCCAGACGTATTTCTGCTGGTCCTTCCCGCCCCGGGCGGCGCGCTCCCACTCCGCCTCCGTCGGCAGGCGCTTGCCCGCCCATTTTGCGTAGGCCTCGGCGTCGAAGTAGGAAATGATGACCACGGGGTGGTCGTCCTTTCCCTTGATGGTGCTCCCTGCGCCGTCCGGTTGCTTCCAGTTGCTGCCGAATTTGTATTCCCACCACGCCAGCGGATTGGTCATCGGCACGGGCGATGTGGTTCCCTTAAAGTGGTTCGCACCTGGTTTGAGCATGTCGGGGGGAATGTTCGGGCGGTCCTCCTCGGGGAAGTCTTCGAGCTTCGGCACCTTCTCCGCGGTGGTCACGTAGCCGGTGGCTTTCACGAAGGCGGCGAACTGCGCATTGGTCACTTCCGTCACGTCCATCCAGAAGCCGTCCACGGTCACTTTGTGGATCGGTCCCTCGTGCGGCTTGTGATCCGATCCCATCCTGAACGTACCGCCCGGAATCCAAGTCATTCCTTCCGGGGCTGGCGTCGCTGGCTTGTCAGGCGAAGGCGGTGCCGCTTCCACCAGAGGCGGTGCCGGCGGGCCCACGAAATCCTGCGCGGAGGCCGGTGCGATCGCAAGGAGGAGGAGGAAAAGCGGCATCTTTATCATGGCGGAGCAGTCATACCGAGGCCCATGGCGTCAAGCGTGCGGATACCCAGACCAATATTTTCCAGAAGCCGCGAGAACAGGCGAATGGCGTCCTGGACAATTCCGCAGGCGCGGAATACTCTGCCCGCGTTCTTCCCATCCCTCCCCACTCATGGCCCGTCGCCGTTCAGGTCTCCAACCCATGCACCTTGCCGGTGCCGTCGCCTTCCTTGCCCTCGCCGGCGGGGCTTTCTGGCTTTTCGCCCGCAACAAAAGCGATACGCTCAAAGGTAATCCTTTCTCCGCCAGCCAGTATCAGCAGAACTACATCGGCATGAGGGGCAACAAATACGTCGTCACCGGCACCATCGTCCGGCAGTTG
>JANOZA010000488.1:0-5636 GCA_031429155.1 Verrucomicrobiota bacterium
CGGCTATCGTATCGAGCTTGGAGAAATCGAGTCGCTGCTTGCAGGGTGCGCCGGCGTGCGTGCGGCGGCGTGCCATGTGCAGGAAGACGGCGGAAATCCGGTGCTGGTCGCGTTTATTGTCGCCGAAGATGCCGCAGCGCCTCCCACGGCTGACGATCTCACAGTTAAGCTGGAGGCTCAGCTCCCCGGCTACATGGTGCCTGCACGTTTTGGGGTGCTGGCGGAATTGCCCGCCACCGTGGGCGGCAAACTGAACCGCGCTGCTCTGCCGCACCTTGATGGTGTTGAGCGCAAGTCAGGGGCCCCGTTCGTGGCGCCGCGAGATGCCATCCAAGCCTCGCTGGAAGCCGCTTTCCGCAGCATCCTGCGCCTGGCGCAGCCCGTCAGCATTCACGATGACTTCTTCAAGGAACTCGGCGGCGACTCATTGCGGGCGGCGATGCTCGTGACGCTTCTCCGCAATGACGAAGCCACTGCCTGGGTCACCGTGCGCGACCTCTACGAAGCGCGCTGCGTGGCGGAACTCGCAAAGCTGGCTCCTGCGCCGATAGAACAGGATGCGGCGCTTCCAGTCAGCGGGAGAGTGCGTCACCAGGGAAAGCCGTTTGCCGTTACGCTGGCGCAAGCCGCGTGGCTGCTCGCTGTCGGTTGGGTCGGCGCGTGGGTCGTCTGGCTGGTGGCTTCCGACCTGCTGCCGTGGCTAACCGGCGCGATGGGTCTGGTGCCGGCCCTGCTGCTGGCTCCACTGATGGGGATCACGGCTATGCTGATTTACGCGCCGCTGTCGGTTGTGTTCGCGGTGCTGGTGAAGCGCCTGCTCATTGGTCGCTACCGGCCGCTGCGGGCTCCGGTGTGGGGAGGCTTTTTCCTGCGAAACTGGATCGTGCAACAGACGGTGCAGTTCGTGCCGTGGAACTGGCTGGACGGCACCGTCTTCCAGCACGCTGCGCTGCGGGCTCTCGGCGCGAGGATCGGCCGGCGCGTTCATATCCACCGCGGCGTTGATCTGCTGAAGGGCGGCTGGGATTTGTTGGAGATCGGCGACAATGCCACGCTCAGTCAGGATGCTGCGTTGCGGCTGGTCGAACTCGACGACGGAGACATCGTGGTGGGGCCGGTGAGCATTGGCGACGGCGCGACGCTGGACATCCGCGCGGCAGTGGGCGGTCACACGGTGCTCGGACCCGGGGCGTTTCTCACTGCGCTATCGTCGCTGCCGCCCGGCGGGCGTGTTCCTTCTGGAGAACGATGGGACGGCATTCCTGCGCGACCTGCGGGCATGGCAGAGGCACCGCCATCGCCGGTCAATTCCCGCAGCATGTCGCCGACATCGCAGGGAGTGGTCTTGATTCTCGCGAGGGCGGCAATGCTGCTGCTGCGTGCGCTGCCGTTGGAGTTTCTGGCGATTGCCACCTGCTTGATTCACGGACTGACGGGAGAACAGCTTTGGGCATGGATGAGTGGTACACAGTCAGGCTGGGGTCTCTTGGTTATCGGGCTCGTCATCGTGGTGATCTCCGTGCCCCTGACTCTGCTATGGGAGGCGGCACTCATGCGGCTGCTCGGCTGCGTGCCGGCAGGATCCATCAATCGCTGGAGCCTGGCCTACGTGCGCGTCTGGCTGAAGGCGGGCATTGTGGAATCCGCCGGACGATGGCTGAGCGGCACGCTGTTCTGGCCTGCGTGGCTCCGCCTTGCGGGGATGAAGGTGGGAGCCGGATGCGAGATCAGCACCATCACCGATGTCATTCCTGAACAGATGGAAATCGGCGCGGAGACGTTCTTCTCTGACGGCATCTACCTCGGTGGGCCGCGCATTCATCAGGGCGTTGTCACAGTCAGAAAGACCCGCCTTGGCTGCAATACGTTTCTTGGGAACCATGTGGTGATCCTCGCGGGACAACAGTTGCCGGACGATATTCTCATCGGGATCTCTACCGTGGCGGACGACAGAATTGTCCGCACCGGGACATCGTGGTTCGGGCTTCCGCCATTCGAACTCCCCCGTCGCGAAGTGGTGGAGATGGACCGCAGTCTGACGCACGAGCCGTCGCCCATCCGCTATGCTAACCGCGTGTTCTGGGAACTTCTGCGCTTTGCTCTGCCGGTCACTCCGTTCGTTGTTGGGGTCGTGTGGTTCCGGGTGCTGGCGGCGGCGGAACAGGCAGCGCTGCTTCCGCTGCTGGTACCGGTGGCTGGCTTTGGCGTGGCAGCTTTTCTCTGCTTTCTCATTCTAACGATGAAGTGGGCGCTGCTGGGCAAAGTCCGCCCGGGGCAGCACGCGCTGTGGTCCTGCTGGTGCAGTCGCTGGGATTTTCTCTATGTCGCATGGGGTCAATACGCCGCTCCCGTCTTATCAAGGCTTGAGGGCACGCTGCTGCTCTCGTGGTATCTCCGCGCGATGGGGATGAAACTCGGCCCCCGTGTCGTGCTGGGCAGTGGATTCGCTCAGGTGGTGGACCCGGACATGATCCACATTGAAGAGGGCGCCACGGTGAATGCGGCGTATCAGGCGCATACGTTTGAAGACCGCGTGCTCAAAATTGACCATGTCCATGTCCGCCGTGGGGCGACACTGGGCAGCAACAGCGTGCCGCTTTATGGTGCGGATATCGGAGAAGGCACGCACGTTGCCGCCCACAGTGTTATCATGAAGCGCGAGCACCTGCTCCCCGGGCGTCGCTATCAGGGCGCTCCCACAAGGGGATGATGATACCTGGTCAGCCACGGCGGCAGGGACTTCCATAGAGCCTTGAGCATAAGTCGTTTCACCTTGCCGCGGGAAATCTTCACCGCCTGAGGCTGCTGATCCTCCGCCTGAGCATCGAGCAGGTCCAGCGTGGCCTTCCCGATGAGCAGCGGCAGCAGTGATGCGAAGCGCAGCCGCGTGGACTTCAGCGCCCGGACATAATTCGCTCCGTCGTTCAGCCTCGCACGCGATTCCACCAGCCACTTGCGCCGCACTGCGTGCCACGGCTTCCAGTCCTCCGCCGGCCACACGGTCTCGTGAATGCCGGCGGCGTGCAATTCGGTGGCAGGCAGATAGCATCGCCCGTCCGCCATGTCCTTTGGCTGGTCGCGGAGGATGTTTAGCAACTGCAGGCCCTGGCCGTAGCGCTTGCCGAGCCTCACCATTTCGTCGCGGGGCAGGGAAGCGCAGCGCGGCAGATGCAGCAGGCAGATGTCCGTCCAGAATTCCCCGACGCATCCGGCGACGAGCCAGGTGTACTCTTCCAGCGCCGCGGCATCCGGCAGCGATGCGGGCTGCGCGGTGCCGGGAAACCTTTCGAGGTCCAGCGACTGGCCGCGGATGATCCGCTGCAGCACGGTGCGAATGAGCGCTGACTCAGACGCCTGACACGACCCCAGCGCGCTCCAGCATTCCGGCAGTCGTTGCAAAAGCGTGCGCTCCCCGGCGTGGTCCACATCATTGGAAAACTCGGCAGCCCGCGCGAAGAATCCGTCATCCGTTCCCTCCTGCACGGCTTTGTCGAATGCCGCCAGCAGCGACAGACGCTCCGCAGCAGGCCGGACGGGCACATCGGCAATGGTATCCGCCGCTCTCGCCAGCAGATAGCCAAGGCTCAGCGGCGCGCGCACGGCGGATGGCAGCACCCGCAGGCTCAGGTAAAATGAACGCGACACCGCCGCGAGCAGTCCGGTAGTGAGAGGTGTGGCGGCGGGCGGGGTCATGAGTGGCGAAAGCCGTTTCTAGGGCGAAGCCAGGATTTCGCCAGCGAAGGAAATATCTTGCCGCCGCTTACGAACTGTGGTGCCTTGTCGCCCATCCCCGTAATCTTCAACCACTCCAATACCATGTGTTGCTTCTCCCGCCCGGTCAAAGACGTCAGCGCCACCAAAATCCTCGCCCGCTGGACTTCCTTGGAGGCCGGCTTGCTTCGCCAGTGCGTCGTCTATCAAATGAACTACCTCGCTGTCGAGGACCTCGCGATGGTGCTCCCGCTGCCCGTCGCTCCCGGCAGCGGTGAGAAAGCGGTGACATTCATTGATCTCGAAAAGCACGCCGATATCTTCGACAAACTGCACCTCTGCTTTCCGGAGCCGCGGCCTGACACGAGGTTCTTGTCCAAGAGTATCCCGCCGCCTGCTGCCGCCGCCCCAAAGCTCGAAGTCGTCCAGGTAGGCGCGTTTGAGGCCTCGTTCGTACCCACCTTGAAAGACTTCGCGCGGCTCGACGAGCGATTCCGGCTTCCCGCCGGCACATGGGAGGCGCTGCCGCAGTATGCCGCGTGGGGCTTCGCCGTTTTCAAACTCAAGCCCGCCGCCAAGACCGTGCATCCCATGGCCTTCACCTTTCCTCATGCGAAGGAAACGCGCGGTCTGTTCTTCCCCACGGTCCACATCCACGACGGCAAGGTTCACAAGAGTGCCCACTTCGACCACACGCTCTACGCTCAGCCGTCCACGCTTCGCCCCGCAGCGTTGATGAATTGGAAGGAATCACCCGGCCTCGCCGGCGGCGTCTTCAAGGACGACTGCAAGTCACTCGTGGACCTGAAAGCTCACGTCCACCGCCGGACGATGCACGGCGATCTAGCGAACGAGGACGTCTGGGTGTGAACCCGCGAGCGCGGGCCACGTCGTTTCATTCACGAGGCACGTCCGCCAGCCTGCCGCCTTCGCAGGCGCGATGTCATTCTCCACGCTGTCGCCGATCATCAGCGTTTCGTGCGGCGCGATGCCGAGAGCGGTGAGGCGTTCTGTGAGCAGAGCGAAGACGCGTGGCGACGGTTTGGCGAATCCGTGATCGCCGGAGAGAAAACAGAGACGCGGATGAAAGTCCGTCAGGGCGAATTCCGCAGCCGTCATTTCGTCGCGCGTGTAGTGCTGTGCATTGGAAGCGATGCCGACGACGATTCCCGCCGCACGCAGTAATGCCAGAGCCTCCAGCGCATGAGGCATGGCCGTGCAGTTACGGCGGCAGCTCGCATGAAGACTGCTGAGAAGCAGCGTGCGGGTGTGGTCCATTGCAGGAATGGCCGCGCGGATCACCGCAGGCCAGTCCACTTCCGGAAATGACTCACCGTCCGCGCGCCGCGCGGCGTGTTGCGCTTTCACCGCCTCCGCGCAACGCGCATCAAATTCCTCCAGGGTCACGCACTGCCCCGCGATTTCCTGACAACCTTTTCTCCAGCGCTCCGCAGCATCATCTGACGGCGGCCCGGCATGGAGAAGCGTGCCGTAAATGTCGCAGATCACCGCGCGCACCGCGCCGCCTGCCAGGAGTTTATCGTCAAAAGCCATGACGCAGGAGAGCCCGGCCCGCCCGTCAGGCAAGCGCCCCGGGAAATGGTTTGCCAGCGGGCGGATCATGGCATGGAATGCCGCCACTGCATGGAATCCCGCGCCTTCGCCCCCGCCAACATCTCCCTCGTCTTCGAAACCTACGACGCCGAGCCGCCGCATGGCCGCGGCTCGCTGGGCGTCGGCATCACGCTCACGGAGGGCGTGCATGTTCGCGTGCAGCGCGGCACCGGGGACCATCACGAAATCCTCGTCGGCGGCGAAGAGTGGGAATTTCCCACGGTGCGCACCGTGCTGCGCGAGTTGTCGCCCGCTCCGCTGCGCGTGGAAATTGACGCCGCGTTTCCCTTCGGCTGTGGATTCGGCATGAG
>JANOZA010000489.1:0-16243 GCA_031429155.1 Verrucomicrobiota bacterium
TTTTTTGATTTGGTTTCCATAACACCTCCAAATCATCACGATTTTGCCGCCTGGTCACCCGCACTTTTCAGATACCCTCACATCCTTCTGATCAAATCCTGTGGGATGCCTGTGAAACCAAATCATGAAAACACCCGCCCCCATCACCGCCGCGCTCGCCGTTCTCGGCCTGTCGCTCACTTCACTCATCGCGCAGGAAGCCACCACCGCCTCGGACGCCGGCTCGCTCAACAAAGAAGCCGCCGACGCGGCGCACAAGAAGCGCCCCTATTCGCCCTATGCGGATCGCAAGTTTCCGACACGCCCGTTCTTCGGCGACACGCATCTGCACACCGGCTTCTCGATGGATGCCGGCGCGTTTGGCTGCCGGCTCACACCGCGCGATGCGCTCCGCTTCGCGCGCGGCGAGCAGATCATGGCCTCAAGCGGCCAGCCCGCGAAGCTCTCCCGCCCGCTCGACTTCCTCGTCGTCGCCGATCACTCGGACAACATGGGCTTCTTCACTGACCTCTTTGCAGGCAAGCCGGAAATCCTCGCCGAGCCGATGGGCCGCAGGTGGTATGACATGATCCAGTCGGGCAAAGGCGGCGCGGCGGCGCTGGAAATCATCGGTCAGTTCTCGCAGGGCACATTTCCAAAGGCGCTCATGTATCTGCCGGGCACGCGGGCTTATCGCGGCGCGTGGCAGGAGACCATCGCGGCGGCGGAGGCCTACAACGAGCCGAGCCGCTTCACCGCCTTCATCGGTTATGAGTGGACCGCCCTCGACAAGGGCAACAACCTGCACCGCAACGTCATCTTCCGCGACAATGCCGACAAGGCCAGCCAGGTCGAGCCATACACCTGCTACCCGCCGATGGGCAGCACCAATCCCATTGAGTTGTGGAAATGGATGGACGCCTACGAAAAGAAAACCGGCGGCAGCGTCCTGGCCATCGCGCACAACGGGAATCTCAGCAACGGCACCATGTTTCCCATCGTCGAGGCCTTTGGCAAAGCGCTGGACCGCGAGTATGCCGAGACGCGCGCGAAATGGGAACGGCTCTATGAAGTGACGCAGACGAAAGGCGACGGCGAAGCGCATCCCTTCCTTTCGCCGAATGACGAGTTCGCGGACTACGAGACCTGGGACAAAGGCAACCTCGACGCCAGCCAGCCGAAAACGAATGACATGCTTGAATTTGAGTATGCGCGCGCCGCGCTCAAAAATGGCCTCAAGCTCGAAGCGAAGCTCGGCACGAACCCTTACAAGTTCGGCATGGTCGGCAGCACCGACGCGCACACCGGCATCATGTCCATTGAGGAGGATAACTTCTTCGGCAAAACCACGCCGCAGGAACCCAGCCCCGAGCGCATGACCGCCACCTTCATGAACAACGCCAAGAGCGGCGTGAAGATCATGGACTGGGAAGTCTGCTCCGCCGGTTACGCCGCCGTGTGGGCCGAGGAAAATACGCGCGCCTCCATCTGGGACGCCATGCAGCGCAAGGAAACCTACGCCACCACCGGCTCGCGCATGGTCGTGCGCCTGTTCGGCGGCTGGGATTTTGAAAAGGCAGATGCCGATACCCGCAGCCCCGCCGTCACCGGCTACACCAAGGGCGTGCCGATGGGCGGCGACCTCAGCAACGCGCCCGCGGGCAAGTCGCCGGGCTTCCTCGTGGCCGCGATGAAAGACCCGCTCAGCGGGAATCTCGACCGCATCCAGGTCATCAAAGGCTGGATGGATGCGAAGGGAGAGCTGCAGGAGAAAGTGTATGACGTGGCGTGGAGCGGCGACCGCAAGCCCGACGCGAAAGGCAAGCTCCCGAGCGTCGGCAGCACCGTGGACCTCGAGAACGCGACGTGGACCAACACCATCGGCGCACCGGAACTCATCACCGTCTGGAAAGACCCTGACTTCGATCCGAAACTCCGCGCCTTCTACTACGTCCGCGTCCTCGAAATCCCCACGCCGCGCTGGACCGCCTACGACGCGAAGCGCTTTGGCAGCAAGCCGCTCCCGGGCACGCGCATGACCATCACCGAGCGCGCCTATACATCACCGATCTGGTACACGCCGGCGAAATAACCCCCTTTCTGCGGCCTGATGAATCACGGGAATCCTGAAGAATCTGCGCGGTTCCGCCGCATCGGCCGGCTCGCGGGCCTGTCCCTGCTGTGGATCATCGCCGGCGGCGCGGTCCTGTGGGCGTTTGGCGCGCTGTACTTTGATTTCCCGTTCTGGAGCTGGTTTGTCGCTTTGGTGTTCCTCGCGGGAGTGGAGGCAGTGCTGCGGCGGGTGCGCGGTGTTTGGAAGAAGCTCGCGGCGGCGGCGCTCGCCTTCGTGATCGTCCTCGCATGGTGGCTCACCCAGCAGCCGCGCCTTGACCGCACATGGCAGTCCGATGTCGCGGAGTTGCCCTCGGCGGAGATCAACGGAGACGTGGTCACGCTGCACAACATCCGCAACATGGACTACCGCACGGAGACGGATTTCACGCCGCGCTGGGAGACGCGCACGGTGCGACTCTCACAGATCACGGGCGTGGACCTGTTCATCAACTACTGGGGGTCGCCCTGGATGGCGCATCCCATCGTGAGCTTCCAGTTTGCCGATGCCCTGCCGGTCTGTTTTTCCATCGAGACGCGAAAGGAGGAAGGCGAGTCCTACTCGGCCCTTGGCGGCATTTACCGGCAGTATGAATTGATCTACATCGCCGCCGATGAGCGCGACGTGGTCCGCGTGCGGACCAACTACCGGACCGGCGAGGAATCCTACCTTTACCGCACGAAGATCACGCCGGACCAGGCGCGGGAGCGTTTCCTGGAGTATGTGAGCACCATCAACGAACTGCGCGGGCAGGCCCGCTGGTATAACGCGATCACCACCAACTGCACCACCGCCATCCGCGCCCAGCATCCGCCACGCGAGCGCCTCCCGTGGGACTGGCGGATGCTGGTGAACGGCAAAGGCGACGAAATGCTCTACGAGCGAAAGGCGATCGCCACCGATGGCCTGCCGTTCGCAGAACTCCGGACGAGGGCCTTGATCAACCCCGCTGCCCGGGCCGCGGACCAGTCGCCGGATTTCTCCCGCCTGATCCGTGAGGGGCGTCCTGGTTTTGTCACCCCTGCGAGCGTCACCAAAGACGCGCTTCCCTGATCATGGAAACCGAACTGCCCGTCACTGCCGACCCGAAAAGACCGTGGTTTGAACCGGTCACCGTCATTCTCATGGCGGTGGCTTCGCTTTCCACCGCATGGTGCTCGTACCAAAGCTCGCTGTGGAGCGGCGAGAGCTCATCGCTGGCCACGCACGCCGACAAGCTGGAGCGCCAGGCTGACGCGCGGCACCTCGAAGCCCGGCAGATCGAGTCCATGCACTCGCGGATGTGGATGGAAGCAATGGACGCACAGATTGACGGCGATGAAAAGCTGGCGCGATTTTACAGCGAACGGTTCACGGATGAACTCAAGCCGGCCTACGAAAAATGGATAGCGCTGAAGCCACTCGAAAATCCCACCGCGCCCCCGCACCCGTTCGTGCCGGAACTATATACGCTGCCGTTTACGGAGGAGAACCGGGCCGCCAATGCCGAAGCCGCCCGGGCGGAGGCGCAGTCCAACACCGCCGGCCACACGGCGAGCAGCTACCTCAGCAACACCATCCTCCTCGCCACGGTGCTTTTCTTTGCCGGCACGGCCGGGAGGTTCGATCGCCGGCATGTCCGCTGGTTTTCCCTCGCGTTTGCCGGGAGTCTTTTCATCTACACCACCGTGCGCATGATCATCCTTCCCGTCGCCTGAACTATATCCATGAAACCTCCATTCTCTCTTTTCCCGCTCTGCACCGCGTTGGCCCTCGCCGGCTGCACGCAGGTCGCCACCGTCAAAGAAATCAGACCGGCGGGCCTTGAGTCCACGGCCCGGGCCGGCGGCCCCATCGCCACGCTGGGCCTCCAGATCGCCGCGGCGGAAAGTGCCTGGCAAAAGGTGGATCGCAATCCCTCCGATGCCGGCGCGCAGCAGGCGTACAACTCCGCGGTGTCCCAAATCTTCGGCTCCTTGCGCGATGCAAAACTGACGCCGTGGACTGCGCCCATTGAGGCCGGCAACCACACGCTCGCCTGGCAGCGCCATTCGAACCCGGAATGGAATCCGGCACGCTACGAACTCATCCCCGCCGACCGGCTTCAGATCAGCGGCACCGCTTTTGATGCGCGCGAAACCAAAGCCGGTCTTGGCGCGCCCCTCGTGGCGAAGCGAATCGCTGATCAGCTCCACGAATACGCCCCGACGCCGCACTTTTACTACGGCGCCACCGCCATCGCGCGCTTCGAGGGCTCGCGCTGCGTGCTCTCACTCGAAGACCCGCTCAAGTCGGAGACCGTCCGCATCGGGCGGCGCACCGTGCCGCTCGCCGCGGACTACACCGCACCGCTCGCGATGATGACCGTCGAGATGGACCCCGGAAAGATGGGCGTCCCGCGCCTGCTGCACCCGGCGAAGTTTGCCGACACCACCCGTATCTCGCGGCTGGAGCCATTCGATCCCAACAAGACCGTCGTGCTGGTGATCCATGGACTGATGTCCTCGCCGGCGACGTGGATCCCGCTCATCAACCACCTTCGCGCCGACGAGGACGTGCGGCGGAACTACCAATTCTGGTTCTTCAGCTACCCCAGCGGCTATCCCTATTCCTACTCTGCCGCGCTGCTGCGGAACGAACTGGATCAAGCCGAGAAACACTACCCGATGAAAAAGAAGATGGTCGTCATCGGCCACAGTATGGGCGGCTGTATCAGCCGGCTGCTCATCACCGACAGCGACCGCCGCATCTGGGATCAGATGTTCTCCATGCCCCCTGAAAAAATGGAGATCGCGCCCGAGCATAAACACATCCTCACCGAGTCCACCATCTTCCGGCACCGTCCGGAAATAGGTCGCGTCATCTTCATCTCCGCGCCCCTCCGCGGAGCTGATCTCGCGGGTGGCCGGCTCGGTCGCCTCGGCGCCAAGCTCGTGAAGCTTCCCGGCGACATGCTCAGCATCGGAAAGGAAGAGTCGCGCTACGAAAAGAGTGCCGCAGGCCACAAGCATCTCGACCGCTTCCCCGACAGCGTGGACACTCTCGCGCCGGACAATGACTTTGTCGTCGCGCTGCACACCGTGCCGATCAAGTCCGGCATCCCTTATCACACCATCTGCGGCGACCGCGGCAAAGGCGACGCGCCGAATTCGAGTGACGGCCTTGTGCCCTATTGGAGCAGCCACCTGCCGGACGCGAAGTCGGAAAAGGTCGTCCCGTCTCACCACAATGCCCAGGACAATCCCGTCGCGATAGAGGAAGTGCATCGCATCCTGCGCGAACACGCCCGCTGAGAGGCCGCACATTCCCGATCACTTCCTCCTGGACGAAGCGCCAATGGAAGGAGAGCATGATCCCGCCAACAATTCCCAATCCACTATGCAACCGATCACCTTCACGAAACTCGCCCCGGCCCTCGCACTGGCCTTCACCGCATCTGTAATCAACGCCGCAGAACCCGCCGCCGGCGGCGACGCGGCAGAGTTGGCGAAGAAGCTCAGTAATCCGGTGGCCTCGCTCATCAGCGTGCCGTTTCAATTCAACTACGACGAAGGCTTCGGGCCAAACGACGCCGGGCGCATGACGCTGAATATCCAGCCGGTCATTCCCGTTTCCATCAATGACGACTGGAATGTCATCATTCGCACCATCGTGCCGGTCATTGACATGGGGTCGCCCGCGCCGGGCGTGGGGGACGCCAGCGGGCTGGGTGACGTGGTGCAGAGTTTCTTCTTCTCGCCGAAGAAGCCCACAGACGGCGGCTGGATCTGGGCGGTGGGACCGGTCTTTCTCTGGCCGACCGCCACGGATGATCTGCTCGGCGGCGAGCAGTGGGGTGCAGGCCCGACGGTCCTTGCACTCAAGCAGGAGAACGGCTGGACCAAGGGCGTCCTCGCCAACCACATCTGGTCCTACACGGGCAATGACAGCCGCGCCCCGGTGAACACCACGTTCATTCAGCCGTTCCTTTCCTACACCACGCCGAAGCAGACGACCTTCACGTTGAATACTGAGTCCACCTACAACTGGGATACCGACCAATGGACGGTGCCGGTGAACGTGGTAGTCTCCCAGCTCGTGAAGATCGGCGGGAGCCCTGTGCAGTTCTTTGTCGGCGGTCGCTACTATGCGGAAAGCCCGGCTGGCGGCCCGGAATGGGGCCTGCGCGCGGGCGTGACTTTGCTGTTTCCGAAATGATTCAGCCGCGTTGGAGTCCCGCCCTCAGGCGGAATCGCCAACCATAGCTGCTCACCGTGATTCCGCCTGAAGGCGGGACTCCAACCTCACCAACCAACCCAACGACAACCATGAAAGCCAAACTGATCCTCACGTCCCTCGTCCTCACCAGCATCCCGGCTCTGGCGGGTCCGCCGCCCGCCGCGCCGATGTCGCCGCCGCCCGCCACGGACTCTGGCTGGTCCTTTCGCATCGCTCCCTATCTCTGGGCGCAGGGGCTCGAGGGCACCATGGGTGTCCGCGGTCTCACCGGAGACGTGGATCTGCCCTTCAGCGATATCGTCAGTGATCTCGACTTTGCCTTCATGGGTGCCTTTGAAGCCCGCCACGGACAGTGGAGCATTCTGACAGACGTGAACTATGCGGAAACGAGCGACAACTTCGATCTGAAAGGGATCATTTTCACCGACGGCGACTTCAAACAGCAGCAATTCCTCGGTAATGTTACCCTGAACTACCGGGTGCTCGAAAACGAAAAGACCGTGGTGGATCTCTACGCGGGAACACGCATGAACTGGATAGACCTCGACATTACCGCGAGGGGCGAAGTGGGTGTCGCTGCTGTATCAGGCGATGAGTTCTGGATGGATGCCATCGTGGGTGCCCGCTTTCAGACCAGCCTCGGCGGCCCGTGGTTCCTCCGCGTCGCCGGTGACATCGGCGGCGGTGATTCCGACCTCACCTGGCAGGCCATGGGACTCATCGGATACAAAATCAACGATTCCTGTAATGTGGGCCTCGGCTATCGTACACTGAGCACCGACTACAAGAACGGCGGCTTCACCTACGACATCACTGCCAGCGGCCCCATCCTCGGTGCCGAGTGGCGCTGGTAATTCATCCCGAAACCCGAACTCCCAATCCTTATGAGGTTCAGTCCTGTTTTTGCCCTGCTCATCGCCTCCGCCAGTCTCGCGCCCGCGGCGCCCGCAGCGGCACCCGCCTATACCATTCCGCAAATGGAAGCCTCCGTCGCTGCAAAGGAGAAGCGCACGGACTTGCTGCGCACGGAGATCAAAGCGACGGACGCCCGCATCGAGGCCCGGGTGGACTCCATCGTCAACGCGCTCACGCTGGTCGGAGATTCCAAAGACTCGACCACCAAAGTGGCGCGCATGAAGGCGCAGACCATTGCGGCGCTAAAGAAGAACATCGCCTACTATCAGACCAAGCGTGCCACGCTCGTGCAGGAACTGCGTCAGCCGACGCTGCGACTGACGGCGGAGCAGAAGCAGCGCGGCATTGATGTCTTTGACGCCCGCTGTGAAAAGCGGGTGGCCCAAATCCTCCAGATCCAGAAATCGCTGCCGACGGAGAAAGACTACGACCGCTACAAAGCGACCGGCGACAACTGGGCCGGCACCACCTACGCGCTGAATGAAGACCACACTCAGAACAAAAAGCTGTCGTCCGTGACCAACAAACAGCGGGACGAAATCAGTGCTGGGCTCCGCAAGAGCATAGAGCGCCTCGACCAGCAGAACCGCACGCTCAAGACCAAAGGAGCACCCGCTGAGGAGATCGCCAGCAACGAAGCGCTCATCGCGGAACGCCGCAAACAGCTCGCCGTGGCGCTGGCACCGGTGGAGACACCCACCCGTCAGGTGGGTGGCAAGGAAGCGGCTGATCTCGACAAGGCGCTCCAGACTGCCATCGCCGACCTGCGTGGCGAATTCGATTCCCTTTTCGGGGGTTATAACACTTTGATAAAGGAACTCTCCAACCTGAACCAGTGCCAGGACGCGCTCGCTGCCGCCAAAACAAAGGCGAAGTCTTAAAATCCTGGCGTCAGGGTCCTGCACCCCGCTTTTGAATTCTAAAGATCCATTACCCGGCGACGATTTTTCGCTGGTAACGGGCGGGCCGCTATACCGCTCCTTGCTGAGAGCCCGGCTGGCGCAACCGCCGCTGGATTTCCTGCGGCGGAGGATGCTGGTGCTGCCGTTGCTCCTCTGGCTGCCGATGCTCGTGCTCTCGCTTCTGGATGGCCGGGCCTGGAGCGGCGTCCGGATTCCATTTCTCTGCGACATCGAAACCTACGCACGGTTCCTCATAGCTCTGCCGGTGCTGATTTTCGCGGAGGTCCTGGTGCATCAGCGGCTGCGGCGCGTGATCGGACAGTTCACGGAGCGCGGGCTGGTGACGGATGAAGTGCGCCCGCGCTTCGCAGCGGCATTGTCGTCTGCGGTGCGCCTGCGGGATTCGTTCACGGCGGAGATCATCCTGCTCGTTACCGTACTGATCCTTGCACCCTGGCTGTGGCATCACGGGCTGGCACTCGAGGGGGCGACGTGGTACGCCAATGTCGCCGGGGAAGACGTGACCCTCACCGTGGCCGGTCGCTTCTTTGTGTACTTCGCCGCGCCGCTTTTTCAGTTTATCGTGCTGCGTTGGTTTTTCCGCCTTTTCATCTGGGGACGCTTACTCTGGCAGTTATCCCGGCTGCCGCTGGCCATGCTGCCGGCGCATCCGGATCGTGCGGGCGGACTGGGATTCCTCGGCGGCAGCGGGTTCGCCTTCGGGCCGGTGCTCTTTGCGCAGGGCGCGGTATTGTCCGGCTTCATTGCGAATCGCGTGATGTTTAATGGCCAAAGCGCACTCGACTTCCGCGCGGAGGCGGCCATGCTCGTGGCAGTGTTGGTGGCACTGATCCTGGTGCCGCTCCTCTTCTTTTCGAAGACTCTCGCTAAAGCCCGGCGCACCGGCGTGAGGGAATACGGCATCCTCGCGGCGAGCTACATGCGGGCCTTTGAGCAGAAGTGGCTGCGCGGCGGCGCGCCGGCGGACGAATTGCTCATCGGCAGTGCCGATATTCAGTCACTCGCGGACATGGGCGGCAGTTATGACATCGTGCGCGAAATGAAACCCCTGCCCTTCGGCTATCGCACCGTGCTGCAACTGGCGGCCATGACCGCCGCGCCGCTGGCCCCGCTTGTACTCACCGTCATTCCCGCCGCCGACTTGCTTGAACGGTTGCTCAAAGTGCTCCTCTAAATTTCCTTCCGTTCCTGTTCCTCTCCACCACCCGCCAAAGTAACCAGGCGGAGATTTCCTTCTCCTCTACTGCCTCTGGAATGGAACGTTTACCATTGGCCTGCCATTGGCAGGCCAATGGTGCGCGGGAAGGCGTTCACATCCGCCAGGCCGGGGAGGATCGGCCCGCGCCTCGAGGCTCTCACTTCACCTGTGTCTCTCCCGCGGCAGGACCTGTCCTCCAGTCTTCCAGAAGACCGTCAAAACCATAAATTATGGAAGAAAGTAAAGAAAGTGGAAGTTTTTGTTTACACCACATCTATTGCAGATATAGTATTTATAGTTAAAACAAAAGTTTCTTTCAGAATATGGATTACATCGACGAGCGCAGTCCCCTTGGGCAACGAGTATCTCAGATCTCGCAGTTGCCTGGCGTGAGCGATTTCTACATCACTCCCTGGGAGCCCCTCTGCTACAAGCACAACGGCAGCATGGTTTACGACTCTTTCGTCTATCACCCGGAGCAGACGATGAAAGTGGAGCCCGGTTGCGTGGACTATGCCATGACGTTCGCCGGCCTGCGTTTCCGGGTGAACCGGATGGTAACGAAGGGCCGCTTTCGCTGGGTGCTCCGACTCCTGCCGACCAAAATTCCAAAGCCCCAGGACATCGCAGTGCCTGCCGCGGCGCTAAAGGCGTTCCTGGAGGCAAAAAACGGCCTGTTCCTGATTTGCGGTGCCACCGGCTCTGGTAAAAGCACCACCATCGCCTCCATGGTTCTGCACCGTGCAGAACGGCGTCAGGAGCACGTGGTGACGTTTGAAGATCCAATCGAATATGTTTATCCGGACGGCACTCCGTCACTGATGTCGCAGCGGGAAATTGGCGAAGACGATCACGACTTCGGCATGTCTCTGCGCGCCTCTCTGCGTCAGGCCCCGGACGTGATCGTAGTCGGAGAAATCCGGGACGGCGAAACGGCGGAGATCGCACTGCAGGCGGCAGAAACAGGTCACGTCGTCGTGGCTACGCTCCATACTTCCTCGGCCGCCCAAACGGTGCAGCGCTTTTTGAAACTGGTGCCCAGCGACCGTCTGGAGACGGCCCAGGCAAGTCTGGCCGACACTTTGCGCGCCATTCTTTGCCAGCGCCTGCTCTTCGACAACATTCGGCAGCGGCGCTTTGCCATCCATGAACTGCTCCTGCAGTACGATTCCACCACCAACCTTATCCGCCGGGGCGAATACAAGAAACTGGATCAGGAACTCGAGACCGGCTGGAAGAAGGGCATGATCTCCTGGGAGCGCAGCATTGATATGCGAAGCACCGAAGGCTGGAATGTGCCGGTGCAGGAGAAGAGCGGATTCTCCCAGGACGAAGTCGAGGCCTACATGTCTGAACACGGCCGCTAATTTTACAGAATCACAAACCACCCACCTATTCTATGACACTAAAAGACATCAAAGACGTGCTCACCTTCCGGGCCTTTCGCCCGGAGCCGGATGACAGTACTGCCCCGTGGAGCCGCCGCTTCATTCGCGAGAGCACCCTGGCCCTGAACATAGGCCGCCGCCGCGTTAGTTGGATGGCGCTCGACAAGCGCGGGGAATTTCGGGACGCCGGCTCCATGGAGGGAGACAGCAAGGAAATCATCACCCAGATGGGCCCGGAATGGCGCGCCTTGACCGACAACGGCTGGTGTTCGGTTTCTCTCAATCATCGCTTCGTGATCACACTTGAGGTCAATCTCAGCCGCAGGGCCGGCCTCGAAATGCAACTGCGCAGCAATCCCAAAGCCGTGCTGGGCGCCAAATCAGAGCGAGGCAAAAAATACACGCTCCAGCACAACGCTGAGAGCAACACGAGCGTGCTCCTTTCCTGCGATGAAGAGGCCGTAAATAAGACGGTGACGATGCTGAAGGACGCCGGATTGAATGCCGGACGTGTTTCTGTCGGCGTTTACGGCATGATGCTTGATCTCATTGAGCAAGTGTCCGATGCCCGGCGCGCCCGGGCAGCCACCAATCCGGGCGACCCTTTCGGCAGCGTGGTCATGATAGCTTGTAATGAGGGGTCTGTCTGCGTCCTCAGCCAGCGCGAGGAGCAATGGACGGAACTGCGTTCCCGTTCGGATCTCTATACCGATGACATGACTCCGGTGCTCGACATCATTCTTCCTCTCATCCAAAACGCCGGCCCGAACACGAACGTGGTCTTCATGAATGACGAGGCTGGATGCCCGCTGCCGGACCTTCTGCGCCAGCGCATCCCTGGAGCGCTCGTCAGCGATGTCACCGTCCCCTGCCAAATGTGGAAACTTCTAACCGATTCTTGATCCTATGAGCAAATCGAACATAATGCACGATCTCAAGTCTGATCGCCCCGACCTCTCCCCTCCGCTGCCGGTCGTCATGATGCTGCTGCCGGTGCTTTTCTACCTCTCTGCAGTCGGCTCTGTCGGCTTTGGCGGACTTTGCCTGATGAAAATCAAGCAGGCCCAAAGTGACGAGCAGCGCGAGGTTGACAGTGAGCAAATGGCAAGCCGCACCAGGACTACGCTTGTCGCAGAACAGAAGGTCATAGACGAAACCCACGCCAAAGCCAGGGAGGTTGAAACATGGATGAAGAGTACCCAGCCGCTCATGGAAATCGTGACAGCTGTCGTCAACAGCGTGAAGACCGGAAACACCCTGTCGTCACTGCGACTTTCCCGCAGTCAGGACAAACCAGACCACGTGGATATGCGCGTCGAGATAAACTCCGGCGGCACCATCCAGCAGCAGGAAACCGTGCAGGCGCTCATGAAGTCCAACTACCAGACCTTCCGGGATGACATCATTTCCCCTGACAAGAGCGACCAAAGAGGCGCGGTGACTTATACCACTACGCTCGTCAAGAGCGCCACCATCGAAGAATAACCAGCCACATCCTGACTCCATGAACAACAAACACCTCGCCTGCGCCCTGCTCGCCACCGTCATCTTCGGCTTTTTCTACGGTGCCATGACGCTGAATCACAAATGGGATGCCGCCGTTGCCGCGACTGATGACGCGGCCGCCCGCAACTCGATGAAACAACAGGAAGTAAAGTACGCCCAGGATGCGCTGGAAGTGGCGCGCAAAAAAACTGCACCCCTGCGCAAGTATCTGGAAATGTGGAAACCCAAGTTTGAGCAAAGCGGCACCAATGAAGCCACCGCCAAGAATGAATTCTCCCGAATGCTCAAACGGTATCCAACCCTCGTGCAGTTCATGACCTCCACATCCTCTCCGGTCGAGAACAAGGATATGGGTTTCGTAAACCGCCGCGTCTCCAGCAGCGTCAAACTCGAAGGTGATGCCGAGAAAGCCATCCAGCTCCTCGCATCCATCGAACGTGAATTGCCCACCAGCCGCATTTCCATGCTGGAGATACGCAAGGGCCAGAAAGGCAACGCCGTGGAGCTTGATCTCTCCGTGGAAGTACCCCTGCTCGCCTCGCCACCACCAGTCAAATAACCAGCCCTCACGCCATGCACTCTCGCATTCTCACCACCACCGCACTTCTCTGCTCTGTCCTGTTCGCCAGGGCGGATGTGGAAGTCACCATGTCCCAATTGCGCAGCATTGGATTCCTTCCGCAGGACAAAGCCGACCTCAAGCCTGAGGACAAAATGGACCTCAAGCGGCGCAATCCTTTCGCAGAACGCAAGAAGGCGGTCGCCAACAAGCCCGCTGACACAGCAGAAACAGAGGAGAGCAAGCTCCGCAGCTATTTTGAGAAGATTCCCGTCTCCGGAATCTCTAAAATCGGCGGCAAGCTCACCGTCACACTCGGCCGCCACAATTTGGAAACCGGAGACGTCCTGCCTCAGGTCATTACAGGCCAAACCCAAATCCTCCGCGTCCTTCGGGTAGAGCAGAATCTTCTCGAAATCGGCTGGGTGGAACAGGCAAGCCCCGACATCGCCACACCGCGTAAGATTACGAAGCGGATAGATCTCACGCCGAAAGTGAAAGTACTTCTCGCCTCCGAAGAAAACACCGGAGAGAACGCCCAAAGCTATTTGGTGGATGAAAGCAACAAGGTCATCCTCCCGCCGAAGAACATGCTCCCGAATCCTTCGGACATAATGGAAAACCTGCCGCCCGGCAGCGACACGAATCCCGACACCGCCCTCTCACAAACGGAGCAGGATGAGCTGAACTCTCTGGATGCCTCGCTGAGTTCGCCCCCACCGCCACTCTCACCGGCTCAAGTTCCAGACATCGTGCCGGACGCCGTGCCTTCCGACGAGTCGGCTCCCGCAGAGGGGAGTGAAGACAGCGTCCGGCCAGATCCCGACATGGCTCCGCCGGCTGAGGACACTGGGAGCAAGCCAGCAGGCGCGCGGCCTAAATAACAATTTGCCTGTTTCTCATGCATCCGCCGCTCCACAATCTGGTCCACCACCGCAGCCAGCGGGGATTTTCCCTGATGGAACTTGTCCTCGTGGCTGCGGTCGGAGCGCTTGTTTTTACAGCAGCGGCACTGGCCTTTCGGGTAGTCGCCAGGAATCAGATGAACGCCGTGGCCTTTCAGGAGGTGACTCTGCCTGGTGATGTGGCGGAAAACTTCTTTCCGGGTTCTACCAGCGGCGGTCCCACAGCGACCCATGACAGCTACACGGCCCCCAATTTTGGCCGCTGCGCCCAGGCCGATACTCTGCGCACGCTGTTTCTCGAAGAGGCCGAGAAATGCGTCGCGGTCTTCGCCCTTCCCCGCAACGTGAACCGGAACACGCTCCGCGGCCGCATTATCAATCTCTACGGACGGCTGCCGCAATCGCTCGATACGCCAGCCGCTTTTCTGAGCTTCCTGCTGGCCAACAACGACACCAGGGCCGCCGCGCAAGTGTTCACCAGCTACCGTGGAGCGCCGCCGGATTCGAGTTCCACCACTATCCAGACCACCAATCCGGATGGCACCCCTTCCATCGTTACACACACCGGGCCGGTCACCAACGCCTCCATCTTCCTCCTGCAACCCTCAGGTTCGAACAGTCAGCTTTGGGTGCGCGCGGTTTATGAAATTGACTATGTGAATCTGCCCGTGAATGCCAGCAACCCCGCAGCGCCGGATGTACCATGCGTCCATGCCTCCGTGCGACGCTACGTTGACGATACCCTCACTCACTTTTACGATGTGGTATATAGAGAGGCGACGACAACTGATGTGGGGCCGCCCTGCGTGCATTTTGAACGTGCTGAGCGCGGGGTATTCGTGGAGAACGGCGTGGACCGCTTCAAGCAGGCGGCCAATCAGCCTTTCTACATGATCTGGTGGCCCGACCCCGGCGTGCAGCGGCTTAAGGGCACTTCCGCAACCACCTACGCTGCCGGCACTCCTCAGTCTGCCTATGCCAAACACGAAGGCCAGACATCCTACTTCTTCATCGTTCCTCAGTTCCCTCCCCTCTGATCCCCCACAGCCTATGAGGACCAATCCATTCATCCGCAGCCAGCCGTCAGGCAGCGTCATGGTCATCGCTCTCCTCGCGATCGGCCTGGTCACCCTGGGATTCACCCTTTGGGTAGGACTACTGACTCAGCGCGGCCGCGCCGCCGAAGTCGAGGAACACGCCGCCCGCCGCCGCATCTCCGCCTACAACAGCCGCGCGGTCATCCGTGAGTATGCTCTCGAACGGATGATCACTTCCAGCGGCGATGCCAGCGGCGTCTCGTTCGACCCCTTCACCGGCTCCAGTGCCGTGGATGATAACGGAAACCCCAAAGCGGGCTGGACAGTCACCTCCTCGGCAGGCTGGTCCGGTTACCCATTTGAAAGCAGCACCCGGCTCGCCGGCCTTAACGCCTTCTCTCCCACCTGGGACTATCCCTATTCCAAGGTCATTGATGTTACCGCAGCCACCAGAGCCCTCGGATTTACGACGACCGCGTCCGGGCGCATCGAGCAGAGCCTGAGCAACAGCTCGACATATTTGAAGGCCTATGTTCGAAGCCGGTGTCCGGTCCTCGGAGGGGATCTCCTCATCGTTCACCGCTCCAAACTCTCCACACCTGTGGAACCAGTCGTCTCCGGCAATATTTCCATCTATGGACGTGTAATGCACTTTGTGCCTGAGCTGGAAGCGTCCAGCTATACCGCACGCTCTGCACGCTTTATTGCCAGCCCCGGCACCATGGATCTGCGTCCCCAGGATCTCGCTGGCAATGACATTCCACCGAGCAACCTCGCATGGACACCCATCACCTTTGGCCGTGCCGGGGGCATAACGGACCTCACGGGCAAGCTCAACATTATTGATGACAGCACCAACGGCGGCAATTCCCTGCGCCAGAAACTCACTGCCAGCGCCGCCACGATTCAAAACGGCGGCGGCACTCCCCTCTCGGACCCCCGCGGCTACTCCAACCCGGGACTGGGCACCGTCACGATCACTCCATGCGTCGGTCAGTCTAATCCAGCGGATCTGCCAAGCGTGGTCATAAACAGCGAAATCAATGAGCTGATCATCGAGGGCCAGGACAGCACCAACTTTTCCTCCTACGCACCCTACCGTCCCGCGTTCGCCGTGGTCTATGTCCAGGACGCAGCATCTACACAGAAATTGCAGACCATTCGGCTTCGCAAGCAGAACCGCCGCCGCATGATCCTCGCCATCAAACAGAACGGTGATTTTTCCGGACAGCCGGTCAACGTCATCGTGGAAGACACCAATGCCACCAGCGAGTGGCACCTGGTCATCCTTGCGGAGAATACACCCCTTGTCTTCTCAGCCAGCGGGCCGGTGAGCACCATCAAGATCGGCGGAGGCATTCAAACGGACAGTCCCCTCGCCGGCCCCGGAAACGGACAAAACCTTTCCCTCGTCCTTGAAGACGACACCCGCGGCCTCATCCGCCTCACCCCTCGCGCTGCATGGGTGGAAACCATCATGCCGGACAAAATCCCGGGCACAGCCAACGACAACACCTGGTAAC
>JANOZA010000490.1:0-6851 GCA_031429155.1 Verrucomicrobiota bacterium
CGCCTGCTCGTTCACGGCCCGTTCGTTGATGAATCCTGCGCGCGACAGCCGGGGGAGTCCGGCGAGGGCGATGTTGTCGCGGATGGCCATTTCAAGGATGAGCCCCTGCTCCTTGCGGTCTTCCGGCGCGAAGGCGATGCCTGCGGCGATGGCGGCGCGCGGATTGCCTGGAATCAGCGTCGCGCCATTGATGCTGACGCTGCCCGCGACGGGCCGGTCGAGTCCGAAAAGGGCGCGGGCGATTTCCGATCTTCCCGCGCCGACGAGCCCGGCCATGCCGGTGATTTCGCCGGCCCGCAGGTCAAAGCTGACTTCGTGCTGCGGCCAGACGGCGGTGCGCAGGCCGCGCACGCTGAGGAGCGTTGAGCCTGACTTCATATCCGCTGGACGGCGATGCGAGAGATCGAGATCCCGGCCCACCATGAGATTCACGATGCGCTCCGGCGCCATTTCTTCTTTCGTCAGGCTGCCGCTGTTTCTGCCATCCTTCAAAACGGTGACGCGATCGGCCACTTCCATTACCTCCGGGATGCGGTGGGAAATGAAGACCACGCAGACTCCGGACGTTTTCAACTCGCGCACGACGCGGAAGAGCGTGTCAGCCTCCGTCTTTGTCAGACTGCTCGTCGGTTCATCCATAATGACGAGCCGTGCCTTCTGCGACAGCGCACGGGCGATTTCCACCAGTTGCCGCCGCCCGATGGAGAGCCGGTCCACGCGCTCGTCCGGCGAAACATTGAGCCCTACGCGAGCCAGCAACTCCGCGGTGCGCCGGCGCATCGTCGCCCGGTCCACGAAGATGCGCGCGAGTCGAGGTTCGCGTCCGAGGAAGACGTTTTCCGCGATGCTGAGGTTTTCGCAGAGGTTGAGTTCCTGGTGAATGAACGCGATGCCGAGTTCCTCCGCGCGGCGGGTGTTGTCCATGCTCACGGCGTGACCTTCCCATTCGATGGTCCCGGTCTCCGGCTGATTCACGCCGGCGAGGCATTTCATCAGCGTGCTTTTTCCAGCGCCGTTTTCGCCCATCACCGCGACGACTTCGCCGGGATAAAACGCAGCACTGACATCCTGAAGGGCATGGACGCCGGTGAAGTGTTTGTTCAGCCCGCGGGCCTGAAGGAGCGGAGTCATGGTTGGTGACGTGGGATTGTCGGCCGGGCCATACAAGGAATGTCGGTTCAGGTAAAGTGCGCCGTGGAGGACGGTCCGCCGCGAGTTGGCTGTCCTTCCGCGATTGAGGGGGCGCCCCGCTGATAATTTCCAGAACCCGGTTCGTTTGGAGGTGGCCTCCTCAGTATCCGACCTATGAAAAAACGATCCTTTCCCATTCGCCGGGCGGCGTGGCTTGCCGCCTGGGCCGGCAGTCTTGCCGCAGCTTATTACGTTGGCCGGGACGCTGGCGGCGACTCGTCCGACGACTCACGCCGGTCTGCGCTTCAGCGAATGGCCGCGATGAGCAGCGACGGCAGACCTCTTTCCAAAAGGTCCGGTCCAGCCGGCTCCGCTACTGCCATCAAGGGGGTCGCCGGCGAAGCTGCCGCCGGCAACGCCGCTGGTGAGGCTGACCAGTCCACGGACTTCGCGGAGCGCTTCGCCGGCGTGCAGGCGATGCCGCCCGGGGTGGCGAGAAATGAAGCTTATTTCGCGCTCATCAAGGAATGGGCGGCGGCGGATGGTCCTGCGGCGCTTGCGGCAGCCGGAGCCATCACGGAGCCGAAACTGCGCTTCGAATTGCGCGAGTCCGCGCTTCGTGCATGGGCGGCGGCGAGCCCGGAGGCGGCATGGAAGTTCGCCAGCGAAAATGCCAGCGGCGATCTGCCTGAGAACCGGATGAACCTGGTATTTGAAGGCCTCGGACGCAGCGATCCAGCCAAAGCCCTCGCGTTTATGGAAGCCAACGGCAAGGCCCTCGAAAAGTATGGAGATCGTGCCACTCTCGTTTTCGATGACCTATATGAGAACGGGCACCATGATGCGCTGGTTGGCTGGGCGGAAAAAATGCCTGCGGGCAAACTGCGCGACATGGCCACCAACAGGATCATTGACCGATGGGCGCGCTACGATCCTGCGGCGGCGAAGGAATGGATGGACAAAAACGTGACGACCAAGGACAACCTCGGCCCGGCCCGGGTCGAACTCGCGGAATCCTGGGCACGTGTGGACCCTTCGGCCGCCCTCCAGTGGGCCAACAGCCTGCCGGCGGGCCAGCGTGACTCCGAATACTACAGCCGGATCTACGGCCGCTGGATTCAATATGATCGCAACGCCGCCGCGAAGAATCTCGCAGAGCAGCCGCCTTCACCTCAATTGGATCGCCCCATCGAACGCTACACCTACGAAGTGATGCGTCAGAATCCCGCCGAGACCATGCCGTGGGCAGAATCCATCAGCGACGCCAAACGGCGCTGGGAAGCGGTGTCGCGCGTGGCCGAATACTGGGGCCGGCGCGATCCTGGTGCGATGCAAAACTACGTCACCGCCAGCAACTTGACCGACGAACAGAAACGCCAACTGCTCAAATCAATTGAGCAGCGTAAGAAGCAGTAGCGGGGAGCGCGGTGCGCTCCCGGGTTATTCCGCCGCAGTCTCAACAGCCGCCTCGACGACTGGAGCCGCCTCGACAACCGGGGCCACTTTCTTTGCTGCCGGCTTTTTCGCCGCGGCCTTCTTTTTCGGAGCTACCTTGCGTTCAGCGGCGGCCTTGCGGGCGGCGCCTGGCGTGGCCAGCGTGGTGCGGAGAGCCTCCTTGCGGCGCTTGAGGAGTTGCGTGCGGCGGCTGCGTTTGATTGCCTTGTTGTGTTGCTGTCCCATAAATTGTTTGGTTGATGCCCGGTCGGCGGGCGGCGCGAGGGTAGGGGCCGCTTCCGGGCCTTCAAGAGAAAAATGCTCCCCCGGACTGCCAATTCGCCTGGCTTGCTCCGGCGGAGTCATTTCCTAATGACAAGCCGGCCATTTCCAGGGACAATAAACCTCCGCCCCTTTCCCCCGCTCCCATTGATGCGCCCGCTTATCCTGCTGATGCTCCCCGGTCTCCCCGCCGTCCACTTCCTCGCCGGGCATCGCCTCAATGTGAGCATCGCGCCTTAGCCGGAATCAAATATTATGCCCGACACCGAGTTCGTCCTTTTCGGCTACCAGCACTGCGCCGCCATCGCTGCGACCGCCATCGCCGCATTCTTCATGATCAGGCTGAACCGTTCGCCGTCCGCTCCGTTCAAAGTGAAGCGGGCGGCAAACATCGCACTCGCGGTAATCCTTATCACCTGCGCCTTATGTGATCCCCTCTGGATCTGGCTGCGCTACCGTGCCGAGCCGGATCGCGCCTTGATGATGGTGTGCGGCAATGGCCTGCCCCTGCATTTGTGCGATGTCCTTGCCATCCTGCTTGCCTGGACGCTCATTCATCCGCAGCAGCGCGGCGCGGAGTTTGGCTATCTCGGGGGAATGGCGGGGACGCTCCAGGGACTGCTGACGCCGACGGTGAAGTACGGCTGGGACTCGCCAGAATACTGGAACTTCTTCGGCCAGCACGGCGGTGTGCCGGTCGCGGCCCTCGCTCTCGTGTTCGGTGCCGGCTTTCGTCCGCAACCTGGCGCTCTGCGCCGCGCCATGTGCTGGGGCTGGCTCTATATGGCGACAGCCTCGCTCATCAACTGGCTCCTGGGTACGAACTACGGCTACTTCAACCGCCCTCCGGAGGCACCCTCGCTCCTTGATTACATGGGGCCGTGGCCGTGGTATCTCGTCACCCTCCAGGGTGTTGCCATGCTCTTCTTTTTTCTGCTCCTGCTGCCATTCAGAAAGCCGCGTTCCCTCACCTTGTGACTGCGGCAGCAAAAAGCCCGCAGCAGGAGCACTGCTGCGGGCTTCGAATTGATGGCGGAAATATCAGGCCAGCACGTCGCGGTGGAATGCCTTCCAGTCGTCGAGGTTGTTGAGGTTCACAGCATCCTTGATGTTGCCGGTGTCCTCGATGTTGCTTTCGCCGAGAATGGCTTTGCGGGTGCCGTCGTCGTGGATGTAGCCGGCGATGGCCGCATTGAGTTTGCGCACCGCTTCGGCGTCGAGGCTGCCGCCCTTCTTTGAGAGCACCCAGGCTTCGCACTCGGGATAGGTCGGCTTCTTGTCCTTGATGAAGCCGAGGAAATCGTCGCGGTCCAGGCCGAGGCCGTCGAGGACCATCTGGTCGTAGCCTTTGCCGCAAGCGGGATAGTCGTCATGGAGGCTGCCCACTGCGCCGAGGGATGCTTTTTGCCAGAGGCGCGGCAGATGGAGAACGCCGAGAGGACCGGCGATGCCGGAACTGATCATGGGAATGAGTTTCATGGTGTAGTGTGTGGATGTTGGAGTTGGCGGAGGAGAATCCCCTCCGGGGGGCGACATTACAGATGGCCGGGACGGAAACGCAAGTTCGGCGAGGATGATTTTACCGTCACGCCGCGGGGCGTGATTCTCATTGCCACTCCGCAGCCCCGCCGTCAGCATCGTGCCATGACTAAGCTCCTTCTGTCCGCCATTCTAGCCATCACCTTTCTCCAGAGTCTTCCCGCTGCGGCGGAAAGCCTCGCCATTCCTGCCACCGATGACGGGCTCCCTGGAGCCGGCCCCGTGCGGCGCTACGACTGGTTCCAAAAGCTCTGGCTCGAAAAGCGCACCGCATGGGCCAGCCGTCAGGAACAGGATAAGGGTGCCGTCGTGTTCTTCGGTGACTCGATCACCCAGGGCTGGGGCGATGACTTCGGCGGCAGCTTCCCTGGCATGAAGGCCGCCAATCGAGGCATCAGCGGTGATACCACGCGCGGCATGTTGCTGCGCCTGAAGGACGATGTCCTTTCACTCAAGCCCGTCGCCGTCGTCCTGCTCATGGGCACCAACGACCTGGAGGAAAAAGCCTCTCCCGAAAACATCGCCGGCAATCTCAAACTCATCCTCTCCGCCCTCCACGATCACGACGCGAAGATGCCAGTCGTGCTGTGTCAGGTGTTTCCCAGCGCTGCGGCCAAGTCCCGGCCGGCGGACCAGATCAAAAAAATCAACGACCTCTACGCGGCGACGGTGAAGGGCAACGCGCAGGTGATTTACATCGAAACCTGGACGCAGTTCGCCAATGCGCAGGGTGACGCGAAGGTGGAGGAATTTCCGGACCTGCTGCATCCCAACAAAGCCGGCTACGACAAATGGGCCGCCGCGCTTCGCCCCGTGTTCGCCACGCTCGGCTTTGTGGAAACCACGCCGGATGACTTCAAACTGGAGGACGGATTCACCAGCCTCTTTAATGGTAAAGACCTCACCGGCTGGGGCTACAAAGGCAAGGCGGGGATGGAATCCTTTGACGGCAAAACCGCGAGCAGCGACGGCCGTTACCTCGCAAAGAACGGACGCCTCATCGTCACCACGCCGCCGGAAGGCCGCAAGGTCAGTCAGATATGGACCGCCCGTGAGTTCCCCAAAAACTTCGTGCTTAAACTGGAGTTCCGGGCCACGCCGAACGCGGACAGCGGCATCTTCCTGCGCCAGCCCCAGCTCCAGTGCCGCGACTATTCCCTCGCCGGTCCGTGGAATAATTTGCCGCACTACAAGCCGCAGCAGTGGAATGAGGTCCTCGTCACCGTGAAGGACAACATCGCTCATTGCACCTGCAACGGCGACGTGCTCGATGCCGCCTTCAAACTCCCGCCCACCGGCCCCATCGGACTCGAAGGCGATCGCGGCCAGATGGAATACCGCCGCATCCGGAGTCAGGAACAGCCGTGAGCGCAGACGCGCCGCGCAGACTCACGGAGCGAGACGTACCGTGACGCGCAGCATCCAGCGAGTGCCGCTGGCGACGGGCATTACCTCAAGGTGTTCGTAGCGCACCGTCTCGGTGCCGTCGCCATTCGGTGTAACGGTTGGAACCACGGTGGTCACGTCTTCCCATGCAGCCAACGTATCACTGCACTGGAGCACATAGGAAATACCCGCACGTCCGCCGGCGGGACGGCTGTAGGTCACGGCAAGATCGCCCGCGGGCGCGCTGGTATCACGGCGGAGCGTCATGGCCGGGGATTGGCCGCTGGCGGGATTTCCGTTGAAGGAATACTCGAGAAGGTCATCGAAACCGTCGCTGTCGAGATCGCTGTGGGGACCGGTGCCCGCACCGGGCGTAGTGCTTTGCCAGAGGGCGAAGCCGCTGAGCAGGGGATTTACATCCCACACGAATGATTGATGCGCGGTGGAGAAACCGTCGCTGACGCCGGCGTTCACGCTGAAGCGCCCGACGCTGGCTGCGGTAAACGTGCCGGTGATGACGCCGGTGCCGCTGTTGATGGTGAGTCCGGGCGGCAGGTTTGTGGCGGAAAAAATGAGTGGATCGCTGGTGGGGTCCGTTGCTGTCAGCGTCAGACTCACACCCTGCCCCACGGTGTGCTGCTGGTCGGGCGGATCCGTCAGGCTGGGCGGCTGGGAGCTGCCTTCCGCGAGCAGAAGAAACCGGTCCGGTGCTGGGTTGTTAATGGTGTCGGTGAAGCCGCTGGGCCAGCGGACGGTGAGTTGTGAGATCTGAGTGCCGCTGCCGAGACCGAAGTGGGAGGTGAAGGAATGGGCGATGCCGTAGCCTTCGCCGCCGCGGACCTCACGGATTTGCTGGCCGAAAGGCCCGGTGATTTTGACGCGCGCGCCGATGCCGTTGCGGTTGCTCTGCCGTCCGCGGAGTTGCACCGCCAGCCAGTGATTTGAGTTCCGGTTGTTGAGCCACAGGCGGTCAAATCGTGAGGTGGACGCGCTATTATAGCCGCTGCCGTAACCCGCGTAGATGTCCATGAAACCGTCGTGATCTAGGTCACCCAGCGCGATGGTGTGAATACTGGTGG
>JANOZA010000491.1:0-3303 GCA_031429155.1 Verrucomicrobiota bacterium
CGCGCCAGGATTGCAGTGTGCCGCTGGAGGAGAGCATGCTCTCGGTGACGGTATTGCTGCTCCATGAGACGAGGTCGGTGGAGACTTCGGCGATGTAAGTGATGTCGCAGCCGGTGTAGCGCTGGTAGGTCATGCTGAGGACGCCGCCGGCGCTGCTGGCGACAGGAAGGCCCGTCATGGAGCCGCTGGTGGGACTGAGACCGAGGGCGAACTCCAGGAGATTGGTCAGACCGTCCTTGTCAGGATCGCGCAGCATTCCAGTGATGAGCGGATCGGCACTGGCCAGCGTGCGGACGGCCCATGCGTCGTAACTTTCGGAGGCGGAGATGACCACTTCATCGAAGACGGAGACCGTCCCGGTGGCGGTGAGGCGGAGCACGTAGGTGCCCAATGCGCCGAAGGTGGCGCTGGTGGTATCCGAGTTAGGACTGCCGAAGCTGACAGAACCAGGGCCGCTGAATTTGCTCCACTGAAGGGTGACACCGACGGGGCTTTGCGAGCCGTAGGTGACGGTGCCCTCCAGCATCGCAGCAGCCGGAAGGCAGACGGAGCTGTCATTGCCGGCGAGCACAGCGAAGATGCCGTCAAAGCCAGGATTCGGTGCGCTGGGACGCCAGGATTCCTGGATATCCCACGTGCTGCGTGCGGCATAGGCATTGATGATTTCCAGCGCGGGACCGAGGCCGTCGGTCTTGGGGTGCCAGGTGTCTGAATAATTGAAGTCGAGAATGCCAAGCTGGTAGCCATCAATTTCCATGCGAACGCGCTCGCCGCCATTGTCGAGTTTGCCCGTGTAGGTGCCGCCGTAGGGCGCGCCGGGATAGACGGCATTGAACGCGGCCTGACTGACGCTGGTGATAACGATGAACGCCCCTGGCAAAAGCGTGGTGCCGGGGGCGAACTGGAAGGTGATGCCATTCACGAACTTCACCGTGCTGAGGTTGAGCGTCTGCGTGGTGCTGATGTTGCGCAGTTCGATGTATTCCGGCGCCGACGCCGGGCCGGGAGGATTGTACATCAGCTCGGTGATGCGCAGGTTGTCCATAAGGAGCTGCTGAGGAGCGAGGTTGGTCGCGTTCGAGTAGCCGGGCGTCGGCAGCGTGAAGAAGGTGATGCTGCCGGCGCCGTCGGTGGTGCGCCCCTGGGACACGTCCTCGACCTGGGGGGCGGACATGACGTGATCAATGACGGCGCTGCCGTTGAGCAGCGTCATGCCTTCACGGAGTTTGGAGATGGAGAACGCGAGGTGATTGGTACCGGCCGCGGCATTGTTGTCGGCGATGAAGCGGACGAATCCATTGGCGCCGATGTAGCTGTGCGGCGCGATGGCGTGCTGCTGCGGGTAGTTGATGGCGTCGTCGGTTAGGTAGAGGCCGCTGAGGTTCACCGGCAGGGCTGAGGTGTTGTAGAGTTCAAGGAAATCATCGGCGGCGATGATGTCGTTGGTGCCGAGCCATTCGTTGATGCGCAGGCCCGCAGGCGAAGTGGTTTCCGTTTCAACATTCGCGATGCCGGGCGTGGGTTCGCCAAGAGTCCAGCGGAGGTCATCGCAAACGCGGCAGAGCGATTTGTCGGCGATCTGGAATCCGAAGCTGATGCTGTCCACGAGCGCGGCCCCAAAAGCGGACCCGCTGTAGAGCAGCACCTCATCGCCGTCGGCATCAATATTGAACCCGAGGGTGTTGGTGGTGAGCAGCAGGTAACCGTTGGCGGAGACAACCATTCCAGGGCTGAAGACGAACTTGGGCGGTTTGACGGCGGTAATGGCATCATCGCTGAGAGACCAGCCGCCGAGATCCACGGCGGTGCCGCTGAGGTTGCGGAGTTCAATCAAGTCAGGCCGCAAAGCACCGACGGGCCAGGCGTTGACATTGTTGGCCAGCACTTCGCTGATGACGACGGGCCGCGCCTCAGCGCTGACGGTCCACGTTTTGGAAACGGTGGGAACTGTCTGCCAGATGCCGGCATCGGACTTGCCCAGAACTCTGACCGAGTGAGTCCCTGCGGAGAGTCCCGCGAGAGTGAGGGGCGTGGTGACGGGCGTCTCCACAGAGTAGGCACCGCCGTCGAGGGAGTATTTATAACTCACGTAACCCCATGCGTAGGTGGCGGCACTGCCGGCGTTGAAGTTGCCGCCGGGGCCGACCGCAAGAGTCACACCGGTGCTGTTGGTCGGAGCAGGAGGCTCTCCGCTGATTTCGATGCCCGCAGCGTGATACGCGCCTTTGTTCTTACTGAGCAGTCCGGTGCAAAGCGCGGGGGAAAGTTGCAGCGGCGCGAGCGCGGCGCGGATCGCATCGGCCTGGGCGAGGCCGGCGGCCACGGTACCTGCGACCGGCACCCCGGGCGGAGGCAGGAGGCTGGTGTTGAGCACGGCCGGAGCGGAAACGTTGTTGCTCCCGGCTCCGCTCCACGTCACGCCGGCGGGGAAGAGATTCTGCACCATCTGCAGCGTGATATTGGCTGGATTGTAGGCGGTGAGTGCAATGGGCACGAGGTTTGCACAGTCATGGATGACATTGCCGGCCACGTAGCCGCCCTGGCCGTCAGCCAGCGGGGAAAGCGCTACAGAGTCGTCACTGAAATTGAACGCGGCGATGTCCACGCCGGCGCCGGCTTCCTTTGCGACATGAGCCACGGTGTTGTTCACGAAAATGAAGCGGTTCTTGTTCTTCGCGAGGACGACGTGGTCCACATCGTAAAAGAGGTTATTGATGATGGTCCATTCTGAGACGCCGCTGTTGTCCTGGCCCCCGGAGATGGCGCTGGCGGTGTCGAGTGGATTCGGGCGCTGCGTGTCCTGGTGGACGTGCATGAAAACATTGCCTTCGATCCATGCGTCGGTGCTGTCGAGGTCGAGGCAGTCGTCCGTGGCGCCGTCGAAGACGTTGTTGAGGACCTGGAGAATGGCCCCGGGCCGGTTGCCGCCGGTGAAGTCTATGGAGTCATTGAAGCCCCAGGTGTGGCCGATGTAGTTGTCGCGGAAGATGCCGTAGCCGGTGGCGGGAATGCCGTTCACGCCGTGGATCATTTCCGGCGTGCTGGTGGTGTTGAACGTGCCGGCGTAGGTGGGGAAGATGCTGTTGGAGATGATGAACGAGGAGTTGTCGAAGCTGATGTATTGGCGCGCCGGCGTGTTGCTCCAGGTAGTATGATCAAAGAGCACGATGGCGTTGTTCACATGACTCATGGCCGTGTGGCCGCCGACGGTGGTGCCGGCGATCTTTTCGAAGTCACAATAAACGAAACGGCTTTCCACCGTGCTGTTGATGAGGTCGAGCGCAGCCCAGTCGCCGCCACCAG
>JANOZA010000492.1:0-1543 GCA_031429155.1 Verrucomicrobiota bacterium
AGCTGTTCTCATAGACGTTCGATTTGCCGAAGGGAAACGACATGCCGTGGTCGCCGCCCCAAAAAACGACGAGCGTGCTGTCGGCGAAGCCTTCCTCGTCGAGCACCTTGAGCACCGCGCCGAGCGCGTCGTCGAGCCGGCGCACGTTCGTGTAGTAGCCGGCGAGTTCGCGGCGGATGTCCGGCAGGTCTTCGAGAAAACCGGGCACGCGAGTGATTTCCTCCGGCGTCACGCGGCGGCTCGGCGCTTCGCCGCCCGCGAGATCGTCCGGGCCTTTCATGCCGATGAACGGGCGGTGCGGGTCGTAGCAGTTGACGTTGTGAAAAAACGGGCGGCCCTGCGCGCGCGCGGACTGGAGAAACTTGCGCGTAGCCTCCGCGAGTTTTGAGGGATGCCGGCTGATGCCGTCAGTGGCGGGGTCGGCGTGAAATTTCTCCGCCGGCTGATGGTGCGCGTTTTTGCCGAGGGTGGAAATGAGGTAGCCCGCGTCGTGCAGTTGGTCATTGAGCGTGCGCGCGTCCGTCTTCAGCGGAAAAAATCCCATGCTGCCGCTGCGGTGCGGATACAGCCCGGTGAGCATCGTCTGGCGCGACGGCTGGCAAACGGCGACGACGGTGTAGGCGTGCTCAAAGCGCAGCCCCTGCGCGGCGAGCCGGTCAATGTGCGGCGTGAGGTCTTTCACCGGCCCGCCATAGACGCCGCTGGAATCGAAGTTCATGTCATCCGCCGTGAAGAGCAGGATGTTCAGCCGCGGCGCGGCGTGGAGCGCGGCCAGCGGGAGCAGAACAGTGGCCAGTAGAATTAGGTATTTCATGGTGAGTAGTTCGTTACTCCTTCGTTTGCCTCGGCATAACCAACGCCTTCGTTTCTTTGGGCGCGAGTGCCCGCATCCCGGTGAGTTTGGCGGCGTGTTCGGACTTGGTCGAGAGGTTGGTCCACTCATGAGGATCGCTCTCGATGTCGTAGAGTTCCTCGTCGCCTCCCTTGTAGTGAATGTAGCGCCAGCGCTCGGTGCTGATGGTGTAGCTCTCGGGTTGATCGAGATGCGTGATCGCGGCGTGCGGCCAGGGCGTGGAGGGATCGCGCAACAAGGGGACAAGACTGCGGCCCATGATGTCGGGTTTGTCGGGCACTCCGCATAGTTCGGTGAGCGTGCGGAACAGATCGACGAGGCTGACAGGCCGGTCACACACCGAGCCAGCGCGCGTGCCTTGGGGCAAACCGCGCGCACCTTTGGGCACACGAACCATGAGCGGCACACGGGCGGAGGCGCGCCAGCCGGTGAACTTCTGCCAGTGCTCTTTCTCGCCGAGATGCCAGCCGTGATCACTCCAGAGCACGACGATGGTGTTGTCGCGCTGCGGACTCTTCTCCAACGCATCAAGCACGCGCCCGAGCATGGCGTCGGCGAAGTGAATGGAGGCTAGGTAAGCCTGAATGCCTTTCTTCCACTGGCCCTCCTTCTGGATGTGCTCGAAGTAGCGATTGCGTCCGAGCTTCTGACCCGTGGGCGGAACGTCACCGAGATCGTCCGCCTTGTAGC
>JANOZA010000493.1:0-5453 GCA_031429155.1 Verrucomicrobiota bacterium
ATGGCCGCCTGGATGCTGATATAGGGCAAATCGTAACTGCCGTCCGCGATGGCGGTGGCACGCGCCTGATAGTTATTGATGTCAATCTGGAGATTCCGCACTTGGAGAGCTTCCAGAGTATCCCCGAATTTATTCTCAATCCACCATGCGAGCGGCACCACAAAGCGATTGGCAGGTGGTGGGAGGAACGGATCGAACGGCTTGCTGGCGGGGTCGGTGGGCGAGGAGCCAGCAGTCATTTCGTCGAATTTGATGTAGCCGTCGTTGTCCGTGTCATCATTGAAGGTCGGATTCGTGCCGAAGAATTTGATCTCATCCAAATTGGAAATGCCGTCGCCGTCGGCATCACCGGTGCCGTTCTGGGCCGCCGTGGTGCCAAAGTAGAAGACCTCGGCGGCATCAATGATGCCGTCATTGTCTGCGTCTGGGAGATTATTGAGCGCAAAGGGGTCCGTGGCCGTGCCGGTGCCAATACCCGTGCCCGTGCCGGTGACTTCCACGATATTCGGAATGCCGTCGCCGTCAAAATCAGCGTAGCGTCCGTCTCCGGCATTAGGAGCATCTGTGTATTTCAGACGGAGGAACCAGCGGGGGTTACCGGGAGGCACCGTGCAGGCCCAGTTGATTGTGGTCCCAGTGCCGTTCTCCACAAACGGGCAGTAAATCCACGGGCCGGTGGCGGCATTCAGTGTCGTCTGGATGAAGTAGGTGTATCCAGGTAATCCCGGCCACGCCAAATTATAAGTGTTGGCCGCCGCGACCTTCGTGATGATGACGGGATCATGCGGTGTGACCGGGACGGCCCGGAGCGGAGCGGCGATGCAGAGAACCGCGGCGAGGAAAAGGAGGAGGCGTTTCATGGTGCGGCGGGTGTGGAAGTGGCAGGTGCGGGAGCCACGGGCGTGGTGGAATAGGTCTGGCTCTTCACAGGCCAGAAACGGATAACGAGGTCGCCCGGTGGTGGCGGGGGATTGGCTGCCCGCCATGCTTCTTCCTCCAGCCGGAGGCGTTCGCGTTCGGTCCAGGCGAGTTTCAGTTCTGCGCCCTCTTCCTTGTAGATTTTGTGCAGGGCGGCGACGGGACTGATGTTGTCCGTGTCGGCGGGGTTGCCTTTGACGAGGAGAAAGCCGGGGCCGTCGGCGGGGAGTTGAGGCAGGGCGAGCGGTCCGGTGCCCGGACGGAGAAGGCGGTTATTGATGATGTATGGAAAAATGAGCCAACGGATCTCGCCGGGGGTGACTTCCATTTCCGGCACCATGCGGAGGGCTTCGTAGTCGGCGTTGCTCCAGGCTCCGTAGGGCTCCCCGCCGGCCTGCGGCCACCATTCGATGTAGCTGAGGTTTTCTGCGTAGTGTGTCACCGTCAGGGAGAGCAGTCGCGTCTCCATCGGGCGCGGACGTGCGGCGCGGTGCGCGGCAAGCTGTTCCGGCGTCAAAGGTGGCGGCAACACGCGCACCGGCAGCGCGGGCAGCGGCGGCAACACTGGCGGGCTGACGCGCTGGATGATGAGATTGCGCCCCTCCGGCAATGGAACCGTACGGGAACTCTGGACCTCGTAGCGAATTTCCGGCGCGGGTGCGGCGTCGGCCTGGGGTGCGGCGGCAACGGCGGCAGGCAGAGCCTGGGCCGAGAGGTGTGCGGCCCCTGTCAGGGCTGCGAGGGCAAGGACGATGCGTCCTGCATTCGGTGGGTTTGTTTTCATTTGGTTCAGTAATTCTTGTCTGCGGGGTGCGGTGGCCTGGTTTCACTGCGGGGCGGTTCACAGGAGCTACTGAACGTGCTGCCCTTACCGCAGAGGGCGCGGACTTGATCCACGCCCTCCGCTCGGGCACCACGAAGCGCCCACCGACTTGACGCGGCCAAGCCGCGCCGGGTGGCGCGACAGGCTTTGTTGTTGTCGGCTGGGCATATTGAAATTCGTGGTTTCGAGCGGAGCCCAGAAGCCCTTTGTTGTCGCAAAGGGTGATGTGAAAGTGATGCGACTCTGCATAGTTGGATGAATAACGTGCGGATTTCTAGCAGACATGCTGCGGAAGGCGAGACAAGTTTAACGGCGCATTGATGAGGGATTGTGATGCGGCTTTCTCAGCCGCATCCGTGGGCTGATGGGCGGTGTCGGCCGCGGGTGCTCCCCTGTCCGCTCCTGGCACCGGAAACCGCCGGGACCCCTGAGGAATCCCGTAAGACGCACATTTTCAAACCTAAAGGGATGGTCGCTCAGACCGAAACGGCCCATCCCCACGCTGTGGGGATGGCCCCCCACGCCGTGGGGATGACGCCCTACGCCGTGGGGATGGCTCTCCAAACTGTGGAGATGTCACCCCGCGCCGTGGGGATGACGCCCCACGCCCTGGGGATGACTCCCCAAACCGTGGAGATGACTCCCAAAAACGTGGAGATGGCTCCCAGCGCCGTGGGGATGACGCCCCACGCCGTGGGGATGGCCCCCCACGCCCTGGGGATGACGCCCCACGCCCTGGGGATGACTTCCCAAACCGTGGAGATGGCTCCCCACGCCGTGGGGATGAATCTCCAAAGGCGGCGGCGGCGGGCTGCGAGCGTTATTTTTGCGCCGGCACTGAACGCCCGCCCGACGGCAGTGGTCAATGAGCCCGGTCGCCGTTCAGCCCTCCGACTTTTTCCACGCCTTCCCGGTCCTGCCTCCCCCCGCCGCCATGAAACTCCTGCACGGGCTTCGCAAGTGGCCAGACCTTGGCCCTTTCGATGCACCTCTTCCGGCTCACCTCGGGCGCCGGCCCGGACCGAACGGGGACACATTCGTCGGGGCGGGGGGCACGGGATTCTTGAGAGCGTTGATCGTCTCGGTGCGGATCGCGGCGTTGGTGATTTTTCCGGCCCATACTGCGGCTTCGGCGGGGTCTTTTGTGGCCATGCCGGTGGCGAAGGCGGCCACGGCGTAGTCTCGCGGATCGTTGGGAACGGCGGTTTCCAGCCAGGTGGTCATGTCGCTGGTTTTTCCCTGCATCGCGGCGGCTCCGCCGATGGCCCGGGCAGTCTCCTTTTGCAGTTCGGGGTCTCTGATGCTGCTGAGCTGATTGAGCCCGGCTTTGGGATCGCTCCATGCCTGGGAATTGGCGTAGGCGGCGTGCAGTTTGTCCTTCTGCGACTGGTCGGTGAGCTTCGCGGCGGTGGCGGTGATTTCCTCCGGCGTCGCTTTGCCGAATCCCCAGCCAGGTCCTTTGTCAGTGGTCTCAAAGAGTTCCTTCTGGACGTCCTTGTTCTGCGAACCCAGCCACTTGAGCGCTGCGCCGGCGTCCTGTTCTCCCCAGCGCACGAGCGCGTTGCGGGCGTTGTCCCGGGCTTTGTCGCCGGGCGGCTTGGCGAGGGCGTACTCCAGTGCCTTGTCAGGATAGCGCGCCATGAATCCCTCGAAAACTTTCTGCTCGGCCTCGGCGCGTTCTTCCGGGTCTTCGATTTGCGCGATCTTGGCGAGAGCCGCATCGGGATCAGTGAAGGCGAGTGCGCCGAGCGAGTCCATCATGGCTTTCTTGCGCGCGTCCGGATCGTTGATGGCCGCGCCCAGTTCCGTGATGAGGTCCGGGTCGGCAGCGCCTAAGCCGAACGATGCCATCATGAGATACTTCTTCTTGGCCTCGTCGTCCTCGCTTTTCGTGAACCATGAGAGCGCACCCTTCCGGTCACGCGCCAGCCATTCGTTCATCGTCGCAAACATCGCGATGTCGCGGAGTTCGCCTTTAGATTTCATCGCGCGCTCCATGGCTCCGGCGGGATCCAGTTCTGCGAGCCGGGCGTAAGCCGCGAGGAGGTTGATGCCGGAAATGGGAGACCGGATGCCGCCGGACTTTTCCAGTTCTGTGAGGAGCTTTTCCAATTCCTCGCGGTCCATGTCCATGATGCGGCCCGCGCGCTCGAAGAGGCTGCGCATCGCATTCCGCGTAGGACGCTGATTGAGGTCGAGCTTCGCCTGCTCCAGTTTCCCGCCGGACTTCGCTTCTTTGCGCCCACTCAGCGGCGAGTCACTTCCGGATCCTTTTCCAACGACAGACGGTTTCGCGGCCGTGGTAAGCTCTTCGATTTGGCCCGCTTTCCAGAGGTAGATTCCCGCCGCAGCCATGATGGCGACAGCAAAGGTGAGGGTGAATGGCATCCACTTTTTCATGTGTGTCGGTGAGTTACTTTCCTTCGAGGAGTTTGGTGCGCACTTCCTCGCTGATGGTGTCAGTGGCATTGATCCACTCGGTGGCGGCGGCTTCGTCGCGTTTCAGCCAGGTGCGGGCGTTTTCGGTGACGGCGCGTTCGCGCATCCCCTCATCGGACATGGTGGAAGCCCAGACGGTGCTGCTGTCCGGCTCCTTGCTGCGGATTTCGCCGACCATTCCCTGAATGGCGTGATCCTTTTCCTTGCCGACGGCGAGGCCGTCAATCCACTCCGAAGCCGCAGCGGGATCTTTCTTCACCCACTGCTGCGCGATCTCGTTATAACTGTGCGGTCGCTGCGTCTCGCTGACGTGAGGGAGATATTGCAAGGCCTGCTCCGGATTCTTTGAAGCCGTGGAGTCGAGCGCCATGTCATAGACGGCGTAGCCCGCTTTGGGGCTGACTTCACCGGAAAGCTTCTGCACCTCTTCGAAACTCATGCCGCGGACTTCCTCGCGCATCCCGCGCACGGAGTCGGACTGCACATCCTCCGGCTGCGCTTTGAGCCACTTCATGGCTTCCGGCTTGTCCTTCTGAATCCATGATTGCAGGGCCGTCTGATAAATCCTGTTTCGTTCCTCCGGCTTCTGTTCGTCAGCGAATTTGATCGCCTCCAGCGGGTCCTTTCTGGCAAGCATGTCTCCGGCGCGCCAGAGCACGCCGCTGCGCGCGCCGCTGTCGTCGCCGGCTTCCGTCAGCGCCCGGGCGATGGTGTCGCGCGGGTCGGCGTTGGGATCCTTTGACGCCATATCCATGATGAGCCACGGCCTCCGTTCCTTGGGCGAGGCGGCGATGAGTTTCTCCGCGGTGGCGCTGTCAATGTCCGCCATGCCGCTCATCACGCCGCCCATCATGATATCGCGCAGTTCCTTTTGCTTCTGTTTCTCCTGCGGGCTGAGGCCGTCGGAGTCTTTGGGGTCTTTGGCGATCCACGCGATGAAACCGTCCGGGTCTTTTTCCATCCAGCCGCCAGCGAGGGCGGCGGCACCGGCGAATTTCAAAATCGGATTGCCGCCGACATTCGCCTCCAGCGCGACCTTCGCTCCTGCGGGGTCGAGTTCTCCCCAGCGGGAAAAAAGCGCCGCAGTGAGAAAGCCGCCCATGATCGGATTCTTCGAATTCTGAATCGCCGCCCGCGCTTCCTCCATGTGGGAAGGCGGCAGGGACATGATCTTGCCTATCATCTCAAGGATGTGGCGCGACGACATCATCTTGCCGTCGAGTGCGGCGAGTTCCGCAATCGTCCGGCTGGCATCCGCAGGCGAGACACCCGC
>JANOZA010000494.1:0-7066 GCA_031429155.1 Verrucomicrobiota bacterium
CCCATGTTCGTGAGCGTGGTGATTTCCAGCTCAATCTCCTGGTGGTAGGCAAACGGGTGCGGATGAAACTTCCGCGGAGGACGGGGCGCAGGGTTCATGCCGTCTTGCCACGCCGCATGATCACACCCACTCGCAAGAATGCACTGATGGAAAAGATCAACGTGATGCCAAACAGCGCGGCCTTATACCAGAGATGACCGTCCTGTTCACCGGAGGAAACGCCGCGAGCAGTTTTGAAGGCAGTCATCCCGCAGTAGGAGAGGAGCGCGAAGGAAAGAATCACGCCGCCCCAGCCAGCCCACTCTTTGCCTTTTCCGGCGAAGAAACCCAGCAAGGCAGCCACAGCCGCGGAACTACCGAGGGCGATGAGACCGCTGACGCCTTTGGGATTCCAGCCAACCAAACGGTCGGCTGCATTATAAAATGCGCTGGCCAGTCCGATGATGAGCAGGTAGCCGGCGTATTGAAGTAGAGTGATACTGATTCTTTGCATAGGCGGCGAAACTGGAGGCTGCTCCACCAATGACAACCGCAGGAACGCCGCTCCGCTCCGCCAATTTGCCTTCGACACAGCCGCGGTCAGCGCAACTGATGGCGCTCAACTTTTCTCCCACGGCACACTATGTATCAACTCACCGGCATTGGCGACGAAGCGGGCAATCCGCTGGCGGCTCAAATCAAGGCAACGAAAGCCCTCGGCTGGCAGCACATTGAGATGCGCAATGTCGAGGTGCCGGGCTTCCCGGGCGGCAATGTGCATGACATTCCCGACGAGGCTTTCGCGACCCTCGCCGAGACGATGGAGGGGGAAGGCGTCAGCATCTGCGGATTCGGTTCCACCATTGGCAACTGGGCAAGCCAGATCACCGATCCATTCGAGGTCACTCTCGAACGCGTGGAGCGCGCCATCCCGCGGATGCAGCGTCTGGGCACAAAGCTCATCCGCGTGATGAGTTATGCTGTATTGAAAGACGCCGACGGCAACGACCTCCCTGACCAGATGGCGGCGGAGCGGTTCCGCCGGCTGCGGGAAATCAAGGCGCGCTTCGACGACGCGGGCCTTACGATGGTCCACGAGAACTGCATGAACTACGGAGGCATGAGCATCAGCCGCGCGCTGGAGACGCTGGAAAACGTGCCCGGCCTCCGTTGGGTCTTCGATACCTGCAATCCCATCTTCAACGCCGACCGCGACAACCCGCCGCATCAGCAGGATTCGTGGGCTTTTTACCAGGCGGTGAAGCCGGCCATCTCGCACATTCACATCAAGGATGGCCGCTACATCGCCGTGAAGAAAGACTGCAACTACACGCTGCCCGGCGAAGGCGACGGTCAGGTGGAGCGCATTCTCACCGACCTGATCGGGAGTGGCTACGACGGATTCATCAGCATCGAACCGCACACTGCCGTCGTCTTTCACAGCGCCGGCGATGCCAGCAGCCTCGACCCGGCGGCCAAGGCGCAGGAGCAGTATGACAGCTACGTCGCCTACGGACAGCGGATGATGGAAGTGCTGCAACGAATCCCCGCGCCGTGACTCCGACTTCTGACATCCGCATCCGCAGCACCCGCCCGCTCATTTCGCCGGCCATCCTGGCGGATGAACTTCCCCTCGCTGCATCCGGTGCCGCTACGGTGCAGGCCGGGCGGCGCGCGGTCGCGGAGATCATCACGCAAAAGGACGACCGCCTCCTTGCCATCGTCGGCCCGTGCTCTGTTCACGATCCCGCCGCTGCCCTGGAGTACGCGCAGCGACTCCAGCCCGTGGCAGCGCGACTCGCGAGCGACCTCCTCGTCGTCATGCGTGTGTATTTCGAGAAGCCCCGCACCGTCGTAGGATGGAAGGGCTTGATCAACGACCCGGCGCTCGACGGCAGTTTTCAAATCAACACCGGCCTGCGCCTCGCGCGACGGCTGCTGCTGGATGTCACCGCCGCCGGCCTGCCGATCGCCACGGAGTTTCTCGACACCACGCTCGGGCAGTATTACGCCGATCTTATCTCGTGGGGCGCCATCGGCGCGCGGACCGTGGAAAGTCAGATCCACCGCGAACTGGCGTCCGGACTTTCCATGCCCGTTGGTTTCAAGAACCGCACCGACGGCGATCTGCAGGTGGCGGTGGATGCCATAATGTCGGCGCAGCACCCGCATTCGTTTCCATCGCTCACGCACGAAGGAGCCCCCGCAGTCCTCGCCACGGCGGGCAATGAACACGGACACCTCGTGCTCCGCGGCGGCAGCCGCACCGGGCCAAACTACGACGCCCCATCCATCGCCGAGGCCGCCGCCCTTTTGGCAAAAGCCGGCGCACCGCCCGTCGTCCTCGTGGACTGCAGCCACGCCAACAGCGGCAAAAAGCACGACCGCCAGCCGGCCGTCGCTGCGGACCTCGCCTTACAAATAGCCGCCGGCCAGCGCGCCATCATCGGTGTCATGATCGAGAGCCACCTTATTGCCGGCGCTCAATCCGTGCAGCCCGGCGTCCCCCTCACCTACGGCCTAAGCATCACCGACGCCTGCCTGTCATTTGACGACACCGTCCCCGTCCTTGAATCCCTCGCCACCGCAGTGAGGAGCAGAAGGGCCTGAGCCGCCGGGGGCCGACTTCCGGAAAAACAGGTCGGGGGGAAGAATTTATTGCAAACAGTGATCCGACCTGCCATGCTTTGACGGAATCAATAGTGAGGACGCGCTGCGTGTCCCCATTAACTAAACCAAACCAAGAAAATCCTGAAATCATGAAACTGAAAACCACCCTCCTCCTCGTTGGAGCCTGCACCGGCCTAATGGCTGGAAACGCCTCCGCTCAGGCGCTCGTCGCCGTTGATCCCGACCACTGCGTTGAACTCATGGACCCGTTGCCTCCCGATGACACCGGAGCAGCCGGTGACGAAGTCGTGACCGAGGAGATCGTAGAACCAGATGTGACCGAGCCAGCTCCGGACACCGAAGTCAAAGACGATGGAGTCGTGATCGAGGATCCGGTTTGTCAGGAAGGCGTTCCGATTGACTGGATTAGACGCAACGACGGTGGCGATCTCGAAAACCCCGACGTCATTTTTTACACACTCGGTGCTGGTGGCCCGCTGCAGGGCGCAGGTGCCGCTGAGGTGACCGGTGATGCCGGCAAGGATGAAGCCCTTCCCTTCCCTAAAGTGAAAATCGCCCCGGCGAAAGCGCTGGAGCGTCACAGCAGCAAAACGAAGGCCGTGGTCAAATCCGGTCGCGTCTTCCTCCGCCGCTAATCGCACTGAAGCCTTAATCAAAGGCCGCCGGACCAGCGCCGGCGGCCTTTTTGTTGTCCGCCTGTCGCGTCCACATGAAATTCGCCCCCGTCGCTCTCTGCCTCGTCTCCCTCCTCGCGTCCGCCTCCCTATCCCCCGCCGTTGAAGGCGAGGACGCCGCGAAACCCGTCGCGGACCGCGTACCTGTTACGGCCGAATTCCGCAGACAGGAAAAGCCGCAGGACGGCACTGTGAGCGACGAATCCCAGATCCTGATTCCGGCCCTGCGCGGCTGCATCATCGTCAAAGAAACCGCCCGCGGGCTCGCCCTTCAGAGCCGGTTCGCCGGTGGCGTAAAGGCGGACGGCTTCTCTCCTGAGGAATCCGCTTCGTTGGAATCCGCGTCAGCCGCTTTCATCGGCAAACCGGTTTCGCTGGCCTTGCTGGACCAATTGTCGGACCGCATCGAATCAGCGCTCGAGAAGCGCGGAGGCAACATGGTGCGCGCCTCGTTTCCCGATCAGGAAATCACCTCCGGCACCGTCGTGATCCTGGTGAAACCCGCCGTCGTCGGGAATGTCACCGTCCACGGCAAGCCTGCGTTTGGACAGGATTTCATTCGTGAGAACTTCCGGGCCCGCGCCGGCGATCCATTGTCCAAGGCAGCCATCACCGAAGACATCAACTGGCTGAATGAGAATCCGCTGCGCCGGGTGCGCGCCACGTTCGGAGCCGGCAGCGGCGAGGCGGACATTGACCTCGCACTGCACGTCCAGGCGGACAAGACGTGGCGGGTCTATAGCGGAGTTGATAACTCTCTCAGCGACCGCCTCGGCGATGAGCGCTGGTTTCTGGGTTACCAGCACGGCGATCTCTTTCACCTCGATCACCGCCTCACGGCTCAGTACACCGCCGGGTTTGATTTCGATGCCCTGCGCGGAGCGAGTCTAAGTTACGAAATTCCGCTGCCAGGCCGCCATCTGCTCGAATTTTCCACCAGCATATCCGAGAGCGCGTCCGAGCAAACCGGCGGCACCGGCCTCGTAAATCAAAACGGAACCTTTCAGCGCTACGCCATGAAATACCGGACCCCGCTCCCCTCGTGGCACGGCTGGATTCCTGAGTGGCACGCCGGGGCATCCTTTCGCGATCAACTCTACGATATTCCCGACTCCACCAGCAGCGTTCATTTCTTCCAACTCGAATCCGGCTGGCGCGCCCAAAGGCCGGACAGCAAAGGAACCACCACGGTCGGGGCCAGGCTCCAGTGGACACCCGGGTGGCTTTCTTCCAGTGACGAAGTCTTCCAGGACCTCGGCGCTGACGGCGCGGATTCGTTGATCCTGCTGCTGAATCTGGAACGCAGCCTCACTCTGGGCAAAGCCGGTTCGCTCACGGCCAAACTCGACGCCCAGTGGAGCAGTGCGGCTCTGCTTTCCGCCGACCAGTTCGCCCCGGCCATCTGGGGACGGGTCCGCGGGTTCGATGAAGTCACCGGCTACGGCGACAACGCCGCCAGCCTCACGATGGAGTATCAGTCGCCACTCCTGCGGACCCCGAAAGCCGGCAGCCTCCGCGGCATTGCCTTCCTCGACTCCGCTCTCGTGGACAACCAGAGCACCGGCGAGGATACCGAACTCGTCTCCGCGGGAGTGGGCTTCCGCTGGCTATGGAAAAACCTCACCGCCAGTTGCGATCTCGCCATCCCCATTCACGCCAATGACGGGATTGATACCGATCCCCGACTCCGCTTTTCTGTCACCTCCCGGTGGTGAGCCACTGTTAGGGGAAAAACTTCTCACTTTCCGTGATCCGGCGACCATGGCTTTGACGGACAGTATTGTGGATGATCCTTCAGCCACCCTCATGGCAGCACCTGCCTTGACAGCGCTCCCGGTCGCGCCGGCCATCCCAGCCTCCGACGGGAAGCTGGACGATGCCGCGCGGCTTCTGGCAGCGACTGCCTCAGGTGACTCCGCTGCCTTTGAAGAACTTTACCGGCTTTGGTCTCCAACACTCATGGGCATCGCTCTCAGAACTCTACACGACCGGACCGATGCCGAGGAATGCCTCCAGGATGCGTTTGTCCGCATCTGGAGAAAGGCCGCCGACTTCGATGCCTCGCGCGGCGTTTCGTTTGTCTGGGCCTTTGGTATTCTCCGCGGGCTGTGCCTGGATCGCATCCGCTACCGTTCCCGCCAAAAGCGCGGCGGGGCGGCAATCACCCTGCACAGCTCCAGCGAAATCCTGGAGCTCTCCGAAGGCCCGCAGGTCCTTGCCAGCGACGACCTCCGGCAGGTTCAGGAAATGCTCGCCTCACTGGAACCGCCGGAACGCGAATGTCTGCAACTCGCGGTGCTGCTCGAATATTCCCACACTGAAATCGCCGCCCGCCTCAACACTCCCCTGGGCACCGTCAAGAACCGGCTGCGGCGCGCCCTCACCAAACTGCGAACCCTCTTCCAGCAACATGACACCTGACCCCCGCGACATCACGGCGCGGCGCCTCATGGGTCTCCTGCCGCCGGAAGATGCATCCCTCTACGACGCCACCGCTGCCGGCGATCCCGCCATGGATTCCGCTCTTCAGGAACTGGAGCACACCGCAGCCCTCATCGCTGTCGCCACCGCGCCGCCCGCAGCGCCGGCACCCGAAACCTGGCAGCGCATCAAAGCCGCCTGCGGCCTGACCCCGGCGGCAGGACGTCGCCCTGCGCGCTTCGTCGCATGGTCCGGCTGGGGCGTCGCCGCCGCGCTGGCCCTCCTCCTCGCTTCCAAATCCGGCTATTTTTCTTCTTCCCGGCATCCTGGCACTTTGGACGGTGGCGGGGGAATCTCACGGACTACTCCAGGGCGGGATGGATCCCCTGTCCGCCCGGAGGACCCCGCCCCCGCCACCGACCCGGATGCCATCGCTGAACACCCGGGAGCCGATGACAAGACCCACCTCCCCGGTGTCACGCCCGATCCAGACCTCCACCCCGAGCCAGCGGAGAAGCGCCGCCTCATCCAGGAACTCGCCACCCTCCGCACCGAGCTTTCCAAATTCCGCGACCGCGACCGCCAGCTCTTCGCCGCCGTGCCGGGCCGCACATGGCCGGTCATCATCGAAATGCTGCCGCCTGGAAACACCCCGGACGCCACCGCCAGCGCCGAACAGTCCCCTTCCCTCGCCGCCCGCGTCGGCCAGGCACTTGCCGGCATTGATCCGCAAGAGCCACCACCGGACTCCATTGATCCCGCCGCCACTATTGATCCTGCCAAGCCCGACGAAACCCTGCCCGCAAACGACAGCCGCCCCCGCGCCATCCCCGTTTACGACCCCGCCCGCGACTCCGGCACCCTCGCCATCCACGATCTCCCGCCCGCGACCGACGGCTTCGAATACAACCTCTGGGTCAACCCCGGCGGCAACAGCCAGCCCGTCCTCGCCGGCACCCTGCCCCTCGACCTCCGCTCCAGCGACGCCCTCGAATTCAGCCTCGGCACCACCGGCATCCTCCCCGCCTCCTATCAACTGACCCTCGACCCCTCCGGCGCCCCCGCGCCGCCCGCTTCCGGGAACATTGTCCTTCAGGGGCCGTAAGATTCATTGCAGTGGAGAACAGTCGGTTTTCCAGCCAGAATCCCTCAGCAAAAGCCTCGGCAGGGATGATCGTCGCAAGCTCGACGAATACCTCACCAGCATCCGCGAGCTGGAAAAGCAAATCGTCGGTGACCGGGACTGGGCCGGCAAACCGAAGCCAAAAGTCGAGGTTTCCCCGCCGCAGGACATCCCCAACCCCGCGGACCTCATCGGGCGCACCCGCCTGCTCTTCGACCTCACCCATCTCGCCCTCCTG
>JANOZA010000495.1:0-4404 GCA_031429155.1 Verrucomicrobiota bacterium
GACACCGCCGGCTGGACCGGCCTGCCGTTGACCGGACTCGGTCGCGTCACCGCCGCCGGCAGCGCGCTCAGCGTTGCCGCCACAGCCCTCGCCTGCCGCGACCTCGATGTCATCCGCGGCGTCTTTCTCAGCACCGGCATCGTCAGCGCCACGCAAAACATGTGGCTGCGCGGCGGCTCCGTTACTTATGTCGGCGGCACCGGCAGTCTCGGCCTGCTGGGGAATGGACAGCTTCGCTATGAAGGCGGCTTCCTCTCCAACTCGCCGCAACTCACCGTCTTCAACGACACCGGCGAGACCGCCGGCATCCACAGCACCGCCGGCCCGTTCGCTGGCCTCGGCATCATCTTCAAGAACGGCCCCGGCACGCTAAGACTCCACACCGATGTTATCGCCGAATGCCTCGGCACCGACTACTTCAGTACCACCGATCTCAATGGCCACACCTTCACTCTCTACGGCCTGTATCCTGGCCTTTTCGAAGGCGCAAAATTCGCCAGCGGCTCTGTGCTTCTCGGCCCCGGCACACTCTCCCTCGAGCGCGGCCTGCGCAATGACGGCATGAGCACCGCGGGTGCCCCCGTGCTGGAAATCACCCGCGGCTCCGGCGACAACGCGCGCCTCAGCGGCGAGCCGATCACCGGCTTCTCTCTCATCCGCAAAACCGGCGTCGGCCTGCTCATTCAATACACCAACGTCAGCACTGACCGCGCCGAGAGCCTCGGCGGCGAGTGGTGGACTGGCAGCAGCACGCTCACTGTCAGCAACGGTCTCCTAGCCAGCGGCGGCGGATTTGGCAGCACCAACCCCAACTTCGCCGGCACCGTCATCATCAACGGCGGCGATGTGGAAACCATCCTGCCCGGCGGATTCGTGGATGTCGCGCACCTCCAGTTCCGCAGCCCCGGCACCACGCGGCTCCTCGGCACCGGCGATCCCCGCGCCACCATCTGCCGTCAGAGCGGCACCGGCACGCTCGATCTCCACGGACGCTCGCTGCAGGTGAACCAGTTCAATCTGGAGCAAGGCACCATCCACGACTCGCTCACCGGCGGCCAGATTCTCTACCCGCAAATCCCCGTGATCGATCCGCAATTCAACATGACCGGCGGCATCCTCGACGCGCTCGTGGAAGGCAGCCCTGTCTGGCGCAAAAACGCCTTCACCACCACCACCATCCGCGGCTTCCTCGAAAGCAACGGCGACGACTTCATCATCGAGCAAGGCACCGTCCGTCTCGAACTCACCGCGCCCGAGGACTTCAACGCCGGCTACATGGTCGTGAAACCCGGCACCGCACTGTCAGGCCGCGCTCGCCTCTACGATGGCAACGTCAATGTCGAGCAGGGCGGACGCCTTCGCCCCGACGCCATCGCCGGCGCACTCAGCTTCGGCACGCTCATCCTGCAAAGCGAAGCCGTCCTCGAAATCCCCGCCATCGCCGGAGCCGCGCCGCTCGTCGTGCCGCCAGGAGATTACCTCGGTGTCCCTGAGTTCGAACCTGGCTACTGCATCCTCGTCCAAGTCACCGGCGCGCCCGTCGCCGGACAAACGTATAACCTTTTCACCTGGGCCGGCGCGACGATGGACGGCCCGCCGCCGCTCGCCCTCTTCCAACTCCACAACTCCGCGCCCGGCCACCTCCAGTTCAACGGCACCGGCGACACCCTCCAATTCACCGCCACCACCAGCGCCGGCTACGAAATCTGGAAAGCGCAGCACTTCACCCCCGCCGAGCAGGCCGACGCCCTCATCAGCGGCCCCGAGGCCGACCCCGACCACGACGGGCTAACCAACCTCATGGAATACGCCCTCACCGGCCTGCCCAAATTCGCCGACGCTGCATACCGCTTTGACTTCTCCGAAACCACCTGGCACGGCCTCCCCGCGCTCACCTGCCGCTTCACGCTCAACCGCCGCGCCAGCGACGTCATCATCGAACCGGAATTCTCCACCGACCTCCTCACCTGGTTCCCGGCGAACCTTGAGCCCTACGGCGAAAAGACCGCCATCACCCAGGAATACATCGCCTGGACCCTCCGCGACACCGACCGCAAACAATTCCGCGTCCGCTTCCGCCGGTAGCGGTCCGCGTCAGTAAAGTTGCGGTGCAGTCTGCGGCGAAGCACCCGGGACTGCGGCACCCGACTTGCCCGTGCGCTGCTTCAGCCATGTGCAGCCCCGGAATCCCTGACCCCGGACGCATGGCGCACCGATATTCACCCCAACACTCCATCCATGAAACGACCCACTCATCACCTCCTCCCCTTCGTCCTGCTCACCCTCGCTGCCACCTCCGCGCACGGCGCTGTGGATATTCTGCTCGTCGGCACGCCTGCTGTCAGCCCCGTGGCCGCGCTCGCTGGCGGTCGGCTTCAGATCACGTATGTCGTGCGCAACAATGGCGACCAGCCTGCTGCGGCGACCAAAACGCGAGTCCAGATATTCACGCCCGTCGGCACGCAGTATTCGTTCGCGGACTTCCCCATCGCGGCGCTCGCCGCCGGGCAGCAGCGCACGGAGACGCACACCCTCACGCTGCGCACGGACTCATGGAGCGGCACCTGGGAAGTCAGCGTGCGGCTGGACACCGAGCAACTGCTCTCGGAAACCAGCACGTCGAACAACACGACCACGCGGACAAAGTTCCAGCTCACGGCGACGCTGCCGGACCTCACGTTCGCCTACGGCAGCCGGTCGGTCTATCAGGACTACGTGCCGCGGGTGTGCCCCGCCGCCTACGGCACCACGCTGCATCTCGGCTTTGATATTAAGAACGACAGCACCGCCGCCGTCCCGCCCACGCGCACCCGGGTGGAAATCCGCAACCGCAGCAATGACGTCTATGTTCAGGACTATGTGGTCACGCCCGCCATCCCCGCCGGGATGACGGTGCCGTTCCTCTACAGCATCGCGCTGCCCGCCACCGGCACCGCGGGCAACTGGAACGTCTTCCTCGTGCTCGATGACTTCAATGTTGTGACCGAGGCATCGAAGTTCAATAACAGCATCATGACTTACAGCTTCCCCGTCGCTGCCGCCGGCACGGCGGTGGGCCCCTGCCCCATTGTCACCGGTGCGGCCAATCCCCGGAAGGAAGGCAATCAGTTCGTCATGGAACTCAGCGGACGCGCCGGCACCAGCGTCACCATCCAGACCTCCACCAACCTCACCGCCTGGACCACCCATTCCACGGTGCCCCTCGCCAATGGCCTGAATCGCTTCACCACCCCACTGGGCACCGGTAAGCGGTTCTTCCGGGTACGGTAGCGCAGTGCGCTGCGGTTTTCCGTTCTGCTCTCTATTTGTTTATAACCACCCACCCCGCGGCTTCCATCAGAGGCGATGACCGCCGCCAGCGGGGAGCCGTGAGATTTTCTGTAAGCCTTCACTTCAATCAGCGAACCATCCATATGACTACTCCATCTCATCATCACTATCGCCGGCGCTGGACTCGGATTCTGGCACTGCTGCTCGTCCTCGGCGGAGATTCGCGGCCAGTCCTGCTGGCGCAAAACAACCAGGCGGCAGCAGCCATGGAGAAGACGGATTTCGAGACTGCCACCCGCGGGATGAAGTCGCTCGAAGCCACCTGGCCCGAAATCAAAGCCAGCCTGGAAAAGGGGGATCGCGTGGAATCCCAAACCGAAGCCGGACGGAGTGCCGTCAAATGGGCCCGCAGCACCGTGATCCTGGTCGCCGACACTTTTAAGTCAGAGCGGGAAGCGATGGTGCAGCGGCTGGACGGGATTGATGCCGAAATCACCCGGCTGGCAGCCACGGGAGCCGACCTTGAAGCGGCGGCCGCGCTGCGGCGTTCATGGGAGTCCGATGTGGAACCCTATGCGGGCTGGCAGCAGGAGAAAGCAGCCGGATTTGACTCCCTGCTGAAGGCGCAGACTGAGGCGAACGAGGCGCTGGGCCTGCCAAAGACCGCGCAGCTAGGCGGTGAAGCCCGGCGAATGCTCAAACACATGGAATCCGCGGGGGAGGCCCCCGCGGTGAAGGCGCTGCGGGCGGAGATCAGCGCAGTGGAGCAGGAAACCCGTTCCCGGCTCGTGAAGGCGGCGGAGGCCATCCTCAGCGAGGCCGGGAAGACTGAATTGAGCCAAAGCGGGCGTGACCGGCTGGAGCGATTTTCCGCAGACAATCTCCGGCTCGCCCTCGATGGCACCGCAGAAGTGGCGGCACTGCAGCAGAAGGCTGCTGCACTGGTCGCCGCCTTTGATGGAAGCGCCGGAGCCAGCGCCGCCGGCATGAGCAAGGCGCTCACTGCCCTAACGGAGCAGGCGGGCGCGCACTGGCCGTCGCTGGCTTCAAAGATCGCGACCGAAACCCTCGACGCCAGTGCGCCGAAGCAGGGCAGCATGATCCGTATGAACGGCGTGGCGAACCGCATGGGCT
>JANOZA010000496.1:0-10900 GCA_031429155.1 Verrucomicrobiota bacterium
CGCGGAAATGCCGCAGTCATCGTCGCCGGTGACGGCTGGCTGTTCCCGCGCGTGGAGAGCGAGCCTGTGGGCACGTCGCCGCCACTGCGTGAAACCGCCGCCGCCTTGCGCGCCAACGGCGCGGCGCTCATCGTCGTCAGCGTCCCGGCAAAGTCCGCGATATATCCCGAGAAGCTCACCGCGTCCGGCGGGAGTGAACTCCAGCGGCAGCCGCAAGTTGTCGCCGCGCTCAAGGAATTGACGGACGCCGGCGCACAGGTTTTGGATCTCGGGCCGGTGATGCACGGACTGAAAACTGCCGATGCCGCCGAGGGGTTTGTGTTTTCTCCGCAGAGCGCGCTGTGGACTCCGCGAGGCATGGCCCAGTCCGCATTCGCCGCCGCCGGATTCATTCAGCAGCAGCCCGGGTATGCCGACCTTCCGCTGCAGCCTTCGCTGGCAGTGATGGTTCCGGCCACGGGTGCTGCCACGCAGGAGGACTTGGTCACGGCGCTGGAATCCCCCCGCATTCAGAGTCGCTATGCTGCGCAGACGGTTCCGCTCATCCGCCTGCTCACCGCCGCGAAAAAGGAGCCGCTGGCCTCCGATCCTTCATCGGCCGTGGCGCTTCTCGGGGACAAAAGCGTCAGCCTCTACGACGATCCGGCGCTCGGACATGCGGCAGACGGCTTGCCGCCAGGCCAGCCTATCAGCGCGGGATTCGCTCAGCATCTCGCCTGGCATCTCAGCACGGCGCTGGAAGTCCACACTGGCGGCAGCGGGCTGGCGGCAGCGAAGGACTGGCTTGCCACAAAACCAGAAGCCGAGCGCAAGTCCAAGCGCCTCATCGTCTGGGTGGTCGCCGATGCCGAATTGCTTCGCTAGCGGGCAGCGCGAGTTTGACAATGCCGCCAGTGGGACGCAGGGAACGCGCTTTGAAATGAAGAACGTGCCGCCTGACAACAGTGACCGCCTGGAGTTTTTCTGGCGTTGGCCTGAAGATGCCGGGCGCATCGCGCCGGTGCCGGGCGGGGCCAGGCTGACAGTGCTGGCCGGGGAAAAATTTTTAGCCAGCCTGGCTGGTGGAGGTCGCCCGGTGGCGTCACAGTTTTCATCCCTGCATCGCTGTGAAGCAGTGGCACTGACGGTGCCTGAGGTGGGCGGACTCTCAGAAGTTGCCCTGGAACTACAGCTTTGCGCTCAAAGCCATGCCGGCAGGATTCTCGCGCTGCCGCCTGCGGAAAGGGTGGAGATTTCTGCCGTCATCCCGCCGGTGCCGGGCGCGCACGGTATCTGTGCGAACCTTGTCGGCGCGGCGGTGCAGGCGCGCGCGGCATGGGGCGCGCTCGAGAGCAAATACGATGCGTTGCTGGCCGCGAATCTCAATGAGTCGGGGCCGGATGACCGCCGCGTGGTCTTCACCCGGGCGCGGCAATGGCTGCGGCGCGGCAGTGAAGTGAGCGAAGTTGCCGGAGCGGCAGTGGAAGAGTTTGCGGTGCTGTCGCACCGGGAACTGGAGTGGCGGTTCGCGGTGCCTGGCGCACGGTGGTCGGTGCGGCTGACGCTGGGTGAGGGGAATGACGTCTGCCTGACCTGGCATTCCTGGCAGGCACCCGATGACGACTGGGAGTTCATCGTGCGTCCGGACCTGGAGAACCGTTCCTTCCACGGAATCACCCAGGCATTCCGCGGGCCTGAGCATGAATTCCCAGCGGCTGTGAAGGTGCGAGATCCCGGAGCCTTTAGTTTCGCGATGGGCGGCGGCTGGCGGCTGGATATGGAAAGCGCCGCGAAGTTCACGCATGAGCCGAAGTGGACTTATATGGTGGCGCTGCCGTTTGAAGCGGAGCGTGGGCTGGAGCCCATGACGGATGTTTTCAGCCCGGGGGCTTTCAGGTGGATTCCGAATGGTGAATCGCTCCAGATTTCCGCCGCGGTGCGTTTGCTGGCGGAGCCTTCGTGCGCCGCGCGGGTTGTAGGCATCGGGAACGTGACGCGAGCCAATGTGAAGGTGCCCGTTGCCCTGCAGTCGGCGCTCGACCTTTTTCTCGCTCGCCGGGACCATGGACTGACGGTCATCGCGGGTTTTCCCTGGTTTCTCGACTGGGGTCGCGACAGCCTGATTTTTGCGCGCGGGCTCGCCGCGACCGGTCGCGAGGAGGAAGCGCTGGCCATCGTAAAGCGCTTCGCGGTTTTCGAATCCGGCGGCAGCATTCCCAATCTCATTCGCGGCAATGATGTCTCGAACCACGAGACGTCGGACGCTCCGCTCTGGTTGCTTCTGGCGCTGCGCGACATCACGCGGCTCCGGCCATCAGCCCTCAACGAAACAGCCGGCGGGCGAACGCTCAAAGCAGTGGCCGAAGCCATCGTTCGCGCCCATGTGTCCCGGACGGAGCACGGCGTCCGGCTGGATGAGGAATCGGGACTGCTCTGGAGTCCGGCGCATTACACGTGGATGGATACCGACCGGCCGGCCGGCTCTCCGCGCGAGGGTTATCCCATTGAGATACAGGCGATGTGGGTGGCGGCGCTGGAGTTCGCGCACACGCTTGATGCCTCCGCCGGCTGGGCGGCGCTGGCGGAGAAGGCGCGGGCCAGTGCCGCGCGTTTGTATTGGCGTGAGGCCGACGGCTTTATGGCCGACTGTCTTCATGCGCCTGCCGGTGTTCGTGCGGAGGAAGCCGTGGCGGACGACCACCTGAGGCCGAATCAACTCTTCGCGATCACGCTCGGGCTCTTCTCTGAAGGGGAAAAGTGCCGGCGCATCCTCACGGCTTGCCAGAGCCTGCTCATTCCGGGGGCGTTGCGTTCCCTCGCGGCGCGAACAGTGCAGCATCCGCTGCCGGTGGAGTGGAATGGGCGGAGCCTGCATGATCCTCATGCACCTTATCACGGGCAGTATGCCGGCCCGGAAGAAATCAGCCGCAAGCCTGCTTATCATAACGGCACGGCGTGGACCTGGCTTTACCCTGTTTATTGCGAGGCCCTCTCCTGTGTTTACCCCGCCGCCAGAGCCGACGCCCAGGCCATGATGGGTGCCAGCGCGTGGCTGATGCGCACCGGCTGTCCCGGCCAGCTCGCTGAGATTGCCGATGGCGATGCACCGCACGCCCTGCGCGGCTGCGGCGCTCAGGCCTGGGGCGCGTCGGAATGGGTGCGCGTCTGGGCCGGACTCCGGCCATGATGTCGCGTTTGCCCGCCAAACTAATGGACAGACGGCGGTCTTCGATTCATGATGCCGCATATTAATTCACCCTACTGCCTCTGATGAAATACCTCACACTCTCTCTGTTCGGCTGCATCCCGGCCATCCTTCTCGCCGCCGCCAGCACCTCCCTCGCGCAGGCACCTGCGAATGACAATTTCGCCGCCGCTACTCCCGTCACCGCAGGGGTTGTAACCGCGGGAACGAATGTGAATGCCACGGTGGAGGCCGGCGAGCCGCCGACGCACTGGACGCTGACGTATGCGGCGGGCGCGGCGACGGGCAAGTCGGTCTGGTTTTCCTATACTCCGGCAGCCAGCGGCCTCGCGAGTTTCACCGTCGTGGCTCAGGGCACCGGAACGACCGCAGTCATCATGCAGGGTGCGGCCTATAGTGGCACCGCGCTGGCAAATCTTGTGCGGATTGCGAGTGCTTCGTCCACCGCCGGTGCCGCGGGTCCTCCAGCCACGGCGGGCGTGGCATTTCCCAGCAATCTCTTCGCCGTCACGGCGGGGGTGCCGGTGTATATCCAGGTCACCGGTGCCTCCGCCACCGGCGTGGCTCCCTTCAACCTTACCGTCTCCAGTTTTGGCCGAACGGGGTCGGTAGTGCTGCCGCGTTATTCCGACTGGGAATGGCTGCATACCACGACCGGCGCGAATCCCACCGATGCGGCCACCTGGGCCACTACCTGGAAATTCGTGGGCGATACCACAGACTACGGAACCGCTCCTGCAGTCATTAAGTTCTCCGCCCCGCAGCCTGCTCCCCTCGGGTTCGCCGCCATGGATGGAGGGCCCGGCGTGAAGACGGACATCGGCACCGCCGCCGCCGCCAATAACAATGCCGGCTATGCCCGCACTGCTTTCACGCTGGCGAATGACACCAGTAATCTTTGGGCCGAGGTCGTCGCCGATGACGGTGCCTACATCTACATTGACGGTTTTCCCGGGATACCGGTCCACATTGCTTCAAGGCTGTCGGAGGGCTCTTTCACCACCAGTACGGGCTTCTACGACTTCCGTCCGCAGGCGGATGTGCATATCACTGGAGCCATCCCTGCCGCCACAGCCGGCGCGGTGCCCGGGTGCCGGGCTTTTGTGCCGGCCGGTTTCAACGCCGAGCGAAGCACGAAAATGGTGTACCTCAGCGGACTCGTCGGCCAACTGAGCGCCGGCAGCCACCAGATCGCCGTTTCACTGCACCAAACGGGCACGGCCAGCTCGGATATGGCGTTCGATCTGCAACTGCTCGACATGGGAGCGTGGCCGCTGGCCAGCGGCGATGCTGGCATCACGTTCACGGATGTGCCTTATGTCCCGGCGTCGGGGACCACCGCCGTCATCCCGGCTCTGGAGCATCATTTCGCATCTGCCGCAGGACAGACTGATCTCGCATGGTTCTGTGTGGCACCTGACTCGTCAGTCGCGCAGGGGTATGTGACCGCCGATTCGATTGCCGGGGCGCAAAAGGCACTCCGATGGAACGCCGCCAACGGGCAGCGCTTCGTCACCGAGCCGGTGAAAGTGGATGGCCTCGCGGCTTTCGCGGCCGGCCTGCGCATCCGCACCAATGATACCAGTTCCGGCTTTGAGGACCCGGACGGATTCCGGGTCTTCCTTGAAACGAGCGAGGACGGAATCAATTTTTCCGAGCCCGTGTCGCCCCTGGAAGTGCAGCCCCAACTGAATGGCGCCGCGGCCTACACACCATTCAGCGCCGCTTTCCTCACCAAGTCGCTCTCGGTTTCGCCGAATCCCTACAAGTACGTCCGCATGGTCATCACTGGCGGCGTGGATTCAGACAGTGAGAGCATCTATTTCGACGACGTTCTCTTCAGCCAGACAGCCCCCATCGCCATTGGCACCATCGCGGTCAGCAACCCCGTGCGTTCTCCCGGCGCGGACCTCTCCACCACTGCGGACGATACCTTCACCTATACCCTGCTGGTGGACGGTACGCCCGCAGCCGCTGCCTACGAAATCCGCTCATCCGACGTCGGCAATACGGTGCTCTACGGAACCGGCGTCTATGGAGTCACCGGCACCGTCACAATCCCGGCCGGCGTCACTTCTCTTACAATAAAAGACGGTTCCGTCCCCCCGCTGCTGAAAGCCGCGGCACTTCCTCCGCCCGGAGCCGACCTCGCGATGGGCCGCACGGTAATCAATGGGACCAACCTCATTCTTTACAACAATCCTGCCGCCACTGCCGTTAATACAAAATGGACCCAGACCACCGGCACCGGCATCACCCCGCTGCCAGGGGATTTGGAACTCACTGTCACCGAAACCACCACCCAGCTCCACCCTGCCGCAGCCCTCGCGGCCAACGAAGGCATTCTGGAAAGCCCGAGCGTGACCGTCGCGGGCATCGCCAATGTCGTGGTCTCAGCCTCACTGCGCGCGTATGAAGCCAGCGCCGGCACCGGCTTTGAAGTCACCGACACGTTTAAGATCGAAGTCCTCGAGGATCGGGGCGGTGCTATAGATGACATTGCGAATCTTATCACGGGGCAACTCGCCGACGATTCGCCTGTGAACGATCTCTTCAATGGCTTCACCGGGACGGTCGCCGCGTATGACGCCAATCCCGCGCAGGATGAGTTTAATGCCGCAGGTGCTCTCTCCGGCGGCAATTCGCGCGGCACATTTGTGTTTTCCTATACCGTGCCCGCAGATGTTCTCCGTATCCGCGTCCGGATCACCGGGGCCAACGACTCCGCCAATGAGTATTTCTTCCTGCAGAACCTGATCATCACCAACGACGCCAATCTCGACAGCGATGGCGACGGCCTCGCAGATGCGTGGGAGACACTCTACTTCGGAAATCTGTCCCAGACCGCGGCGGGGGATTCCGATGGTGACGGACAGACGAATTCCTCTGAGCAGGCTGCGGGCACTGCCCCGAACGACGGAACCTCTGCCCTCGCCATTACGACGATCGCAAAGGCCGGAAACCTTGCGGACCTGACCTTCAACAGCATCGCCGGAAAGAAATACATCGCCCAATCCGCCGCCGGTGTGAGCGGTTGGCTGGATACCGGCTCCGAGGTCACGGCAACGGGCCCGACCACCACCATTACCGGCGTGTCCGGCGGGGCGGGTGACAAGTTCTTTTTCCGCATCCGGCTGGTGCCTTAAGCCGGCGGGGCGGATGGCCCGTTGCGGTTGAGACTTTAACGGAAATACGCCTTGCGCCCGCTTAATGGGGCCGCAAATGAAAGTGTTCAGAGATTGCCATCCCCCGGGCAGGCCGCCATGCGGCAATAAAACGCCCGCCGGAGACCTGGCATCAGTTCTGCTAAAAATGGTCCGGCCGTCCCCGCGTGCCGTCCACCACCAACCCCAACTGAACACATAAAGCCGTGGCTAAATCCACCTCAAAAACCCCTTCGGTCCCCGCCTCCGGCGCACCAGCTCCGAAAAAGAAACCCGCGAGCGCGAAAGCCGCCGCCGCCCCGGTTGCAGCAAAAACGGTGAAGCGCCGCAAAGTGGCCTTCACGGTCGCCGCCCCTCACGCCCACGAAGCCGCAGTGGCCGGCACCTTCAACGACTGGCAGCCGCAGGCGCTGAAACCGGCGGCGAAGCAGGGCCTCTTCTCTCTCACAATGCTGCTCACGCCGGGCGAGTACGAATACCGGTTCGTCGTGGACGGCCAGTGGTGCAGCGATGACTCCTGCTCCGAGTCGGTTCCCAATCCCTTTGGCGCCTCCAATTCCCTCGTCCGGGTAGCTTGATGAATCGTGATGAGCACCGCCGCCCGCCGCAAACCCCGCATCCTCATCGTCACGCCGGAGATCACGTATCTCCCTCCCGGCATGGGCAACATGGCCGAGCGCATGTCCGCCAAGGCCGGCGGTCTCGCCGATGTCTCCGCCGCTCTCGTCTCCGCGCTTCACGATCAGGGAGCGGATGTCCACGTCGCGCTGCCCAACTACCGGCGGATGTTCAACATGGATGTTTTCGCCCTGCACGATAAGGAATTGCAGCGCTTCAATCAGAAGCTCCCCAAGGACCGCATCCACCTCGCTGAAGACCGGCTCTTCTATTACCGGGAGGAAGTTTACAGCGGCTATCGCGATGACTCGCTGCGGGTGGCCCTCACCTTCCAGCGCGAGGTCATCAACAACATCATCCCGCGTGTCCGGCCGGACCTCATTCACTGCAATGACTGGATGACCGGCCTCATCCCGGCCATGGCCCGGCGGCTTGGTATCCCGTGTCTATTCACCGTGCATAACATCCACACGCAGCGCGCGTCACTCGCTGAAATGGAGGACACCGGACTGGATGCCGCGGGCTTCTGGACAAACCTGTTCTTCGACCGCCAGCCGGAATCGTACGAGGAAAGCCGCTCCACCAACAAAGTGGACCTGCTCACGAGCGGCATTTTCGCCGCGCACTTTATCAACACCGTAAGCCCGCGATTCCTTGAGGAGATCACGTGGGGCTGGCACAAAGTGGTGCCGGACTCCGTCCGCCGCGAACTCTCCGCCAAGGTAAAAGCCGGCTGCGCCACGGGCATTCTCAACGCGCCGGATCCCTCCTACGATCCGCAAACCGACGAAATGCTCGCGCAGCAGTTCGGGCCGGAAGACCACCCCGCTGGCAAGGCGGCGAACAAGCGGGCGTTCCAGACGGCCCTCGGCTTGGAGGTGAATGAGAACGCCCCCATTCTCTTCTGGCCCTCACGGCTCGATCCCATCCAGAAAGGGCCGCAGTTGTTCACAGACATCCTCTATCAGACAGTCTCAGACTACTCGGCGCAGGGTCTCCAGGTAGCAGTGGTGGCTGACGGCCCGCACCAAAAGCACTTCCACGACGTCGTGCGGCATCACCATCTGGAAGGACGCGTGGCGGTCGTGGACTTCGATGAAAAGCTCTCGCACCTTGGCTACGCGGCGTCGGACTTCATGATCATGCCGTCGCTTTTTGAACCTTGCGGACTTCCGCAAATGATCAGCCCTCTTTACGGCACGCTGCCCGTCGTTCACAGCACCGGCGGACTGCACGATACCGTGAAGCCGCTCAGCGTGGAGCGCAGCACGGGCAACGGTTTCAGGTTCGATGTCTATGGTGCCGCCGGCCTTCGCTGGGCCATTGATGAAGCCATGAGGTTTTATGCGCTGCCTCCCGGCGTGCGCGCCGCCCAGATCGCCCGCATTATGCGCGAAAGCCCTATCGAGTTTAGCCACGCCGCGTCGGCGAAGCGATACATAGATATTTACGAAACCATGCTCGACCGTCCCCTCATCGCGCACGATCACGGGACGGACTCCGCGCAGAAGGCATGACCAGTCTCCCGCCAGCGCGCTGCCGCCTTTCCGACGACGGCTGGCTGTCCCCGCACTTCCCGGCTATCGCGGCTCGCCGTGATCGCACGCTGGCTGCGGAAAAAGAACTCACCGGAGGCATCCCGCTCTGGGAATGGTCGCAGGGACACCATTGGTTTGGCCTGCACCGTGAAGCGGACGGCTCATGGGTGTATCGCGACTGGGCTCCCAACGCGACCAGCCTCGGACTGACGGGAGATTTTTCCGCCTGGGAGGAGAATGTAAACTTCCGCGCCCGACGCATCACTGAGAGCGGCGAGTGGGAACTGCGCCTGCCGGCGGACGCTATCGCACACGGCCAGCACTACCGGGTTATAATGGAATGGCCCGGGGGTAAGGGCGAACGTCTGCCCGCATGGGGACGCTTCATGCATCAGGATGCGCAGACGCTGGAGTTCACGGCCCGCGTCTGGTCGCCGCCACCTTTTGAATGGCAACACGCCGCGCCGCCACCGCCGCCGTTTGCGAAGATTTACGAAGCCCACCCGGGCATGGCTCTGGAGGAAGCCCGCGTCGGCACATGGACGGAGTTTCGCGATCAAATGCTGCCGCGCATTGCAGCGGCGGGCTACAATACCATTCAGCTCATGGCGGTGATGGAGCATCCCTACTACGGATCGTTCGGCTATCACACCGGCTCGTTCTTTGCACCGTCCTCACGCTTCGGCACGCCGGAGGAATTGATGAGCCTTGTGGACGCCGCGCACGGGATGGGGCTGCGTGTCATCATGGACCTCGTACACTCGCACGCCGTGAAGAATGAAATCGAGGGCATCTCGCGCTACGACGGCTCGCCGTGGCAGTTCTTCCACGATGGCCCGCGCGGAGAACACAGCGCGTGGGATTCCCGCTGCTTCGACTACTCGAAGACACCGGTGCTGCACTTCCTCTTCAGTAATCTCCGCTACTGGTTGGAGGAGTTTCGCTTCGACGGCTTCCGTTTCGACGGCGTCACGTCCATGCTTTATCGTGACCACGGACTCAGCAAAAACTTCACCGGCTACGACGACTACTTTGGCGACAACATTGATGATGACGCCGTAACTTACCTCGCCCTCGCCAATCGTCTCATTCACGAAGCAGCGCCGGGCGCCATCACCGTGGCGGAGGACGTGAGCGGATTTCCCGGTCTCGGCGCACCGGTGGAGGACGGCGGTCTCGGTTTTGACTATCGGCTCGCGATGGGCCTGCCGGATTGCTGGTTCAAACTCGTGAAGGACACGCGCGACGAGGACTGGAGCATGAACGGCCTGTGGCACGAACTGACGAATCATCGCGGCGAAGAGCGCGCCATTTCCTACGTCGAGAGCCACGACCAGGCGATGGTCGGCGGCAAGTCGTTCATTTTTGAAATGATAGACGCGGAGATGTACACCTCGATGCACACAGGCTCATCGAGCCTGCTGGTGGAGCGCGGCATCGCCCTGCACAAGCTCGCGCGTCTCGCCACCTTCGCCGCGGCAGACGACGGTTATTTGAATTTCATGGGCAACGAGTTCGGCCATCCCGAGTGGATAGACTTCCCGCGCGAAGGAAACGCCTGGTCCCTCGCCAAAGCCCGCCGCCAGTGGAGCCTGCGCGACGATGCCGCGCTGCGCTTCAAGTCCCTCGGCGACTTCGATGCCGCCATGCTCGCGCTGGCTGACTCCGACTGGACCGCCGAACGCCCGTCGCTCCTCAAAGCCGACGACGGCGACAAAGTCCTCGCCTTCCGCCGCGGCCGCCGCGTCTTCGTCTTCAACTTTCACCCGGACCGCAGCTACACCGGCTACGGCATCGCCGTCCCTGTCGGCAACTACCGCCTCGCGCTTAGCACCGACGCCAAATGCTTCAGCGGCTGGGACCGCGTATCTGCCGCAGCGCCCTATCCAGCCACAGAATCAGGCGGCCAGTCGTGGCTGAACACCTATCTGCCCGCGCGCACGGGCTTGGTCTTCGAGAAGCAGTGAATTTTCCAGCCAGCGCCCCGCCGAATCCGCGCGCCGGCGCGCGGTTAAGTGGCCGGACCTCTTGGATCGGGACCTCTTGGATCCCGGCGTCCGGGAAGCCACTCGCCAAATCTGAACCCACCTTCCGGGCGTCCGGGAAGCCAGTCTCCAAATCTGAACCCACTTTCCCGGCGTCCGGGAAGCCACTCTACAAATCAGAACGCACCTTCCCTGTAACTGAGAGGACCTCTTGTAACTCTTGTGCGCCACTACCGTCAAATTGACACCATCGGCACAGTGATGTATAAAACGCATCATGATCCGGACCCAAATCCAGTTCCCCGACCCTCTTTACCAGCGGCTCAAAGAGATCGCCGAGCGTCAGGACTGGTCGCTCTCCGAAGTGATGCGGAAAGCTGCCGAGCAATTTGTCACGCGCTTTCCAGAGAG
>JANOZA010000497.1:0-16812 GCA_031429155.1 Verrucomicrobiota bacterium
GCGCGGCTGAAAAACCCAACCCACATCAGGTGGAAACGCTATGAATGAGCGACTTAGAAAACGCCGCTGTGCAGGCGTAGCTCGACTTTCAAAAGACATGTGCCCGGCCCACACACTCGACTTTGGAAAGTCGAGCTACGCTTGGCCGGCCCCGCTGCTCTGCGTGCTGGCGCTGCTCTTCGCGGCCACCGCGGTGCAGGCGCAGCTTCAGATCAAAGGCGGCTCCACCAATCTGCTCGACAGCCGCCGGGCGGGGGCTTCGGCCACGGTTTCCGGCGGGGCCGTCAATGCCATCACGGTGCGGGGCGGCGGTGCGGGCTATGCTACTCCGCCGACCGTGACCATTGGCGCTCCACCGTCGGGCACGACGGCGACGGCGACGGCGGTAGTGTCTGGCGGCGTGGTCACCTCCATCACGATCACCGCCGGCGGCAGCGGCTACACCACGCCGCCGTCTGTGCGGATCAATCCGCCCTCCGGCTTCACCGAGATCACCCCGCAGTTTGGCGGTCAGGGGAATACCTCCGCCACCTCCGGCGCAATTTCCGACGTCCTCGGTGTCACCGCGGGGCGGTATCCCCGGGCGGTGACCGGGACTGGTCCCGCAGTGGTGACCACGGTGGTGCTCGCGCGCTCCAGCTTCGGCTACTCGTTCGCCTCCGGCGTGCCGCTTTACCAGATGGGCGAGGAAATTCGCCGGCCCTCCGTGCGATGGGACGGCCTCACCACGCCCTTCACCTACTGGCGCAGTCAGCCGGTGCAGCCCGGCGAAACGTTTTCTCCGCAGGGCGCCAGCAACACGGTGGATCCCGTGGTCGGGGCCGCCGTCGCCGCGGGCACCGTCAACGTCACCGCCAGCACGCTCGGCGGGAAGACCGTCACCATTTCCAGCCAGCCGCCCACGCTCACCAGCGGCGCGCGGCTGCTCGGCGCGGAGGTCGGCTCCCTCAGCGGGACTACCGTCACGCTGCTCACCGGCGCGAATCAGGCGATCAGTGCATCTACCGCGGTCACGTTCCTGCCCTACCAGCCCTTCTACTACAGCCCCCATGCAGACCGCGTCTTCGCCACGCAGCCGGGGCAGGTCACCATCACCTGGGTGTCCGCCGTGCCGGATACGACCAGGCCGGGAGACACCACTCCCACCTTCAAGTTCCGCACGGAGGTCTTCTCCGTCGGCAGCGGCACGGTGCATCCCGTGCGCCCGCTTTTCTGGACGGAGAAGTCGTTCAACACCCCTGCCGTCGCCATTCCGGCCACCATTCAGCAGGTCATTCCCGTCTATAACACCTTCATCCCCGGCGCGGTCGTCACCGAGTACAGCGAACCCGGCAGCAACACCGGCAACCTCGGCGCACCGTCGGAACTGCGCACCGTCTGGTACGAAGCCTCGCCTGTGCTCCCGTCGCTGCGCGCCTACAACAGCGAGGGCCGCCTCTTCGTCGAGTATCTCGGCAACGAACGCCCCGGCACCGGCGGCCAGCGCGTCTTCCTCGGCGCGGATGTCATCGAGCTGAGGCGCACACCGGACACGGAAGTGCTCACCACGCTGCTCGGCGATGAACTCAAACCCCGCAGCGCCCCGCTGACAGGAGATGACCAGCTCCTGCCCCGCCTCGTGCCGGGCGTCGTCCAGACCACGCCGCCGCAGGGCAGCCACACACTCCCGGACGGAAGAGTGCGCTACTTTGCGGAACGCGAAAATACGGACCCCGACCGCGTGACCATCCACTGGCTGGGGGCGGAAGATGCCGCTATTCATTTCCTCACCGCTCCCGCCACTCCCGGACACGCGATTCTCTGGCCCAAACTGAAGCGTAACTATCGCTTCCAGTGGCCGGCCTCCATCGCGGCCTTTGAGCCGGTGAATGTGGAGAGCACCGGCAACCGGGTGGTGGAGGGCTTTGCCTCCGGGCAGCCGATTTCCGCCCTCCAGTTCGCCGCGGCCAATCTTCCCAGCATTGCCTTTCAGGACGACCCGGCAGGTCAGGAAGTGCGCATAGACGGGGGCACACAGCGGCTGCTGGTGAACCTGCGCAACTCCACCGACCTGACCAACCGCACGCTCCTGAAGTTCACTTCCAGCAACGGCCCGTGGTACGTGCGGCTCTTCATTCAAAGCCAGTTCCTCCTCGGCCGGCCCACGGTGCCCGCAGTGCCGGACCCCGATGGCTCCGGCCCCCTCCAGGGCACACCGGAGCGGCCGGCCATCCGTACGCTCAACGATCAAAACGCGGACGGAGCGCCGGACTTCGACCTGCCGGCCACGGTCGGCACGCGGCTGACACCGCCGCCCGGCGGCTATGAAACCGCGGGCTTTATCGGTGCCGGGAACTGCCACTTGCCTGCGGCCTACAAGAATCCTTTTGTGGCAGGCATGACGGCGGCGGCGGCCACCGGCGGCATCATTCCGGTGAATGCGGCGCCGGGGAAAAACATCCTCACCGTGTGGTGGTTCAAGCGTGTCACTTCCCCTGTCAGCAGCCAGTTGGCTCCGATCTTTATTCCGGCCGTCGCCGCACGCTATACGGTGAGCTACCCGGCAGCGCCGCAGGAACTCGTCATCGCCTCCGGCGAGGGATTGGAAAACCCCGGCCTGACGCCGGAGCAGGCCGCCGGCAGCCTCTACGTGCAGAACGACATCACGAGGCCCGGCTTCAATCCCAATGAAGAACACGCGCTGATGCTGAACGGGAACGTCTATGCCCTGCGGGATGATCTCAATGTCACCAGCGGCAGCGGCTTCACCTCCCAGCCGTTCGTGCTCATCGCCCACACCGATGGCGGCGGGCGTCCCGCCATGCGGGTGACCCGGGTCGTCCGCAGCACGGTCGCCTATCCGCTCAGCTACACGAGGGCTGCCGGCATTCCGCTGCAGCCGCCGTTGCCGCTGGCGCTGCTGCCCTTGCCCGTCAAAGCGGATGGCACCGTGCGGCATACCGAGGTCAGCCTCGGAGGCGATACGGCGCTGCCCACGGCGCCGGTCCACTACTCGAAGTTCACTTTTGAAGACCGCAAAGGTCAGTTGTGGATCTACCGCGGCCCGCACGCGGGCGGCAATCCCGGGTTTGGGATGCAGTTCTATTACTACAGCCTGCCGGGCTTCTTCATCCCTGGCGCAGCGCCGCAGCCGGCCACGGGCACCATCATGCCCTTCATCGCGGCCGGGCCGGGGCAGCACAAAGTCACGGGCAATGCCATCCCCGTCCCCTTCCTGCCGAAATGGCCGGATGACCCCGCCCTCGGCGTGCAGGCCTCCGTGCCCGCAGTGCTCCAGGCGGCGGAGTCCCTGACGCTGCCAAAGCTGGGGCTTCCCCAGGTGCGGGGCCAGTCGAGCGCCCAGGTATATTACCAGCAGTCCCTCGGCGTCGCGGCGCAGAAGTCCGTCCTCCTGCATGATCCCACGCGGCAGAAAACGTTTGCGCTCGGCGGGCCGGGCGCGCTCGCGAAGATACCGTCCTCTGTGCTGACCACAGACTACGCCGGGCGCACTTACTGCCAGGGCCTGCCGCCGCACTTGCAGCAGCGTTTCTATTTTGACGGCAACCTCGGCGCGAAGGGCTCGCTCGTTTTCATTGGGGAATTTGTGGATGAGGCCGCGGGCGAGGATTACCTGCATCTGAACGTCCTCGGCACGGAGGACATGGCGGCGCTCAAGGCGGTCTGCCCGACGGAGGACACGGCCAACAAGCCAAAGTGGGACGCCGCCATCGACGGTCTGTACACCCGGCTGGAAACCTTCCGGAAGCACCGCACCGCGAGTGCCGATCGGCCCTGGATGGCCGAGGCGGCTTACGCTTATGTGGAACTGGAGGATGTTCCCTACTACACTCTGGGCGACCTCTTTGGTGTGCACCCTCCGAGTATTTACACCACCGTCTCCCGGGTGATCCGCTATAATTCCGGCTTCGGCTATACCACCGTGCCGGCAGTCACCATTTCGGAACCGGTGGGGGAACCGGAGTTTTTGCTCAACCACTTTGCGGCGAATTTCGGTCAGGCCACTGCCACCGCGGTGCTGACCGACAGCCAGATTTCTGCGATCAATGTCGTCAGCCCGGGCGGCTACCCGGACGGTCAGACCCCCACGGTGACGGTGGCTGCGCCGACGACCTCCGGTCAGATTCTGTTCCTCACCGTGGCCGACGGCGGGTCCGGCTACACCGACCCGCCGGACGTCACCATCGCCGCACCGCCCGCAGGCGGCACCAGAGCCAGGGCCACGGCCACCATCAGCAACGGGGCCGTGACCAGCCTCACCGTGACCCATCCCGGCTCCGGCTACTCGTCTGTTTCCCGCCCGGCGGTCAGCATTGCTCCCCCGTCGCAGCCCTACGCCGTGGACACGGCTTTGAATAGAATCATCTTCGCCAGCGGCATCAGCGAAGTCACCGATCCCGATACCGCCGTGGACAGCTACGCGCTCAGCGCCACCGGCAGCGGCTCGGGCTATGTCACGCTCGTCTTCGGCAATGGCGAGATCTTCACGGAGGAGGGCGATCCCGTGACCATGCAGATCATCAAAGTCAGTCCCACGCTCTACCGCGGCGAATTGAAGACGCTGGAAAGCAGCAACCCGCTGGATGAGCAGGTGACCCTGCGCCACAGCGGCGACTACGGCGGGCACGAGGAAAATTTCCAGTTCCAGTGGCGCTACACCTTCCCTCCCGGCGGCGGCGGCGCTCCGGTGCTGCCCGTGTCCGAGGTGGACCCGGCATGGCTGGCCCCCGCCGGCACATGGGGGAATACCATCACCGTGGGCGGCTCCGCCACCGCGGCCATCAACAGTCCCGCCGTCCTCATGGGCGATACCTGGTTCACCATGCGCTACCGCAAGACCGGCGGCACCTATTCAGACTGGGTGCCGCCCAAGCTCGTGGAAGGCTGGATCAAGCGCGTGCTGGCAAAGATCACGCCGTTCAATCAGCGCATGACGGACCTCTTCAACAACGCCGTGAACACCGACGTGAGCCTCATCACCCAGGCGGGCACCCGCTGGGAGGGCGACATCGCGCTCAATCTGAACAACATCAACGACGTCGGCCTCATCGAGATCTACGAGACCGTGCTCAACCGCGGCAAATCGTTCACCACCGGCTCCGGCATAGACTTCTCCACGTCGAACAACGCCCTGCTGCTCGCCGCCAGCTATCTCCATGACCTCTACACCATCCTCGGCAACGAAGCCTTCGCCGATGCGGCCAATCCCACCATTTCCATAGACGACCAGAACACTGTCACAGAGGTGAACACGAGCCGCTTCTCGTTCGAGAGTCAGGTGGCCAGCTCGCTGGATGAAGAACTGGCCCTGCTGCGCGGTCGCGATAACTTCAATACGCCCGGCACGGGCGTCAATCCGGCCTACAACCGGCTCTACTGGAACTTCACCCGCGGCATCAACAGCGGCGAGGTGCTCTACTCGGTGAACTACAACATCAAAGAGCAGGCCGGCAGCCCCACGGCCGATGGCATCCTCAACGCCGCCGACGCCCAGCGCATGTTCCCCCAGGGCCACGGCGATGCCTATGGCCACTACCTCACGGCTCTGTCGGGATATTATACACTGCTCACGCATCCGCACTTCACATGGGTGCCCACGGCAGAAGCCGTCAGCGTACTCGGCCAGGCCATCCTCGTGGACTTCAAGGATGAGCGGAAGTTCGCCGCCGCCGCCGCCAACCTCGCGCGCACCGCCCGCCAGATCACCGCGCTCGTCCACCGCCAGCACTATAAGGACGACCCCGCCGCCGGCTGGAGCCACTACCGCGACACCGCAGTGAAGCCCGGCACTTCCGAAACGCGCGACTGGGGCCTCGACGAATGGTCCAGCCGCGCCGCGCAGGGCAACTACCTCCACTGGGTCACGGGGAATGCCCTGCTGCTCGCCAACGACACTGCCCACACCGGCGTGCAGAAAATAGACCGCACCACGGTGCCCGAACTCAATGAACTGGTCAGCAGCGCGGAGGCTTTCCAGAACACGATGGACAACGCCAATGCCCATCTCAATCCGCTGGGTCTCAGCTCTGGTGCCATCGCCTTCGACATTTCCCCCGCGGAACTGGCGAACGGCTCCTCGCACTACGAGCAGGTCTCCGGGCGCGCCCTGCGGGCCGTGCTCAATGCCAAAGGCTCCTTCGATCAGGCGGCAAGGATGACGCGCCTCCTTCGCAATCAGGAGAACCAGGTCGCGGACCGGAACACCGCCATCGTGGACCAGGAGGGCGCGTTCGAGAGCCAGTTGACCGAAATCTTCGGACGCCCCTGGGCCGGCGATATCGGCCCCGGCAAAACCTTCGCCCAGGGCTACGCCGGTCCCGATCTTGTGAACTGGAACATCATCGCGCGCCCGCCCGGCCTGGCGGACACCACGCGGCCCGTCACCGTGACCCTCGATGTGCCGACCAATGTGCGGCTCTTCAGTCTCGAAGAAGCGATCCAATCCGGTCTGCCGTCTCCCGCGGCGTTCACCGATTTCCTCGCCAGCACCCGCACCATCGAGACCCGCAGCACCACGCTCTCCGTCACGCCGAATCAGTTCGTGCAGTTCGCCGATGTCGTCGGCTTCACCGGCAGCAGGCCGGAAACCGGCACGTTGCAGCAGGCCCTGCTCAATGCCCACCAGGCCCGGCTCTCCCTGCTCCAGGCAAATGCCGGCCTCCAGACCCTGCAGCGGCGCTTCACCCGCGAAGGTGAAATCCTCAAGGCCGTCATCGAAAACCACGCCGAACAACTCCGCCGCCAGAGCAGCGCCACGACAACCATCGCCCTCACCCAGGCGGCCGCCTCCGTCCTTCGCTCCCTCGGCGCCAGCCTCCAGTGGATCGGTGAAGCGGCCCGGGATTCCGGAGAATCCGTGTCCGAAGCGCTGCCCAAATCAGTGGGAACCTCGGTGGACGCCACCGCGCCCGCCCGCAGCGCTATCCAGGTCGCCGCAGACTCGGTCGGGTTTGGTTTCGTCGTCGGCGGACTCATCTCCGGAGCGTCCGGCGGACTCCTCGAGGCCACCGTCACCGGCCTCGGCATGGAACTCGACGGCTTCCTCCTGCAGATGGGATTCAGTGAGGAGGAAATCCAGGCCGCATGGGAACTCGAACTGCTCTACCGCGAACTCACCGCGCAGCATGTGCGTTTCAGCAGTCTCATCTCAGCCGTCCACAGCGCCGACCAGACGGTGGAAAATCTCTACGCCGGCGGGCAGTCCATCCTCTCCGAGCGCGAGACCTTCCGTCGCCGCGCCGCCGCCATCATCGCCGGCTACCGCACGCGCGACCTCACGTTCCGCACCTTCCGCAATGAGGCGCTGGAGCAATACCGCACGCTCTTCGATCTCGCCGGGCGCTACACCTACCTCGCGGCCAAGAGCTACGACTACGAAACCGGTCTGCTCGGCACCACGGAAGGCAAGGCCGTCATCGCCGGCATCGTCTCCAGCCGTGCGCTCGGCGATCTCAGAGGCGGCGTGCCCCAGTCCACCACCAGCACGCTGGGGGATTCCGGCCTGGCCGGCAGCCTCGCGAAACTGAACGCCGACTTCTCCGTCGCGGAGGGCCGCCTCGGCATCAACAACCCGGACCAGAACGGCACGGTCTTCAGCATCCGCCATGAGCTGAACCGCCTCCTCCCCGGCACCCCCGGCGACCTCTCATGGGGCCAGGCCCTGGAGCAGTCCATCGTGCCCGACCTCATGACGGACCCGGATGTCGCGCGTTCCTGCAACAACATCCGCAAGCCGGACAACACGCGCGTGCCCGGCATCCTCATCCAGTTCAGTTCCGTCATCAATCACAGCGACAACTTCTTCGGACTGCCCGGCGCCGGTGGCGACCACGCCTACTCGCCGAGCAGCTACGCCACGAAGATCAAGAGCGCGGGCCTCGTCTTCAAAGGCTACATCGGCATGGACCCCTACGCCGAGGGCACACCCGGCGCCGGAGGGCCGAACACCACCGATCCGAACGCCCTCCGGGCCACGCCGTATGCCTATCTGATCCCCTGCGGCACGGACTCCATGCTCGCCCCGCCGCTGGGCGACACCGCGCAGCGCCGCGACTGGACCGTCCACGACCAGGCCCTGCCGCTGCCCTTCAATCTCGGGGCCAGCGCCTTCAACACCACGCAGTTCTTCAGCGCCAATGGCACGCTGAGCGAGCAGCCGTGGATCGTGCGCAAGCACCAGGCCTTCCGGCCCGTGAGCGATCCCGCGTTCTTCTACAGCAGCCTGCCGTCGGAGTTCACCAGCAGCCGCCTCATCGGGCGCAGCGTGTGGAACTCCAAATGGAAGATCGTCATCCCCGCCTACACCCTGCTCGCAGATGAACAGGAGGGCCTGAACCGCTTCGTGCGCAGCGTGAAGGACATCCAGCTCTTCCTGCGCACCTACAGCCACTCCGGGAACTAACCGCCATGAAGGCTGCTCTGCTCATCCTCGTCACCGCCGGTGTCGCCGCGGCGGCATGGTTCGGACTGCGCCCGGACCATGCGCCGCCCGCCGCCGCCGTGGATCCCGCGTCGCTGCATCCCGGTACCATGGCCGTGAAGACCGACCCCGCCGCCGTCTTCCAGCAGGCACTCTGGCGGCGGCCCTCCGCGGAGGACAAAATCCTCCACGCGGTGCGCCGCGAGTGGATCACCGAACCCACGCGCGGCGTGGCGCACTGGCAGTGGTTCCTCGCCATCGAGCCAGGCCCCGCATTGCGGAAATGGCTGCGCGAGGAAAACTCCTTCGCCGTCCATCCCGCAGCGGCGGCCCCGGTGAGCGCCGCGCCCGGGTGGTTCCCGCAGGACTTCAGCGACTGCGAAATCCTCACCGGCGGCACCACCGGCCACCTCGTCCTCCTCTTCACCCGCGACGGGAAAACCCTCTACGCCACCGACACCGGCGGCGGCCTGACACCCGGCGCACCCGGGTCTGCCACCGCCGCGCCACCGCCGCCCGCCGCCACCGGACGCCTGCCGCTCACACCACCACCTGCTTCGACTTCCAAATGAAATTGTTCTCCATGCATCGCGCCGTCCCGCTCCTCGCCGTACTCGCCGGCCTGCTGTTCACGGCCACGGCCGCACGGGCGGGCACTTTCTCCACCACGGCATGGACGGGAGACTCCACTTCCGGCCTCAGTTCGCCGAACACCCTCTGGGCCTATCATTTCGGTGCCAATACCACCGCCACGGTCAATGGCGTCACCGTACCCGGGCTGGCTCACACGGCGGGGTTCAATCCCATCACGCAAGCCGGGCAGTTCACTCTCTCCGGGCCGAATTTCATCATCCCCTCCGACACGAACGACCTCACCGCCCTCGGCGGCACGGGCAGTGCGGTCATCGCGGGCAGTTTTATTGCCGGGGCGGACCCGACCGCCACGCTCACGATTCAGGGCCTCACCGCCGGGCTGGGCTACACCGTCACCATGCTCTCCTGCGGGTGGAATGTGGTGAACGAGCCTCATGCCCACACCTTCGCCAGCGGCGGGGACAGCATCGTCGCCGACTTCAATTCCGGCGGGCTGAACAAAGGCTTCCGCGTGGACTACACCTTCACCGCCGACGCTGCCACGCGCACCATCACCCTCACGAAGAATCCCGCCAACTTCACATGGCACTTCTACGGCCTCGCCCTGCGCAACGGCATCGCCGCTAGCGGCATCCACCAGAATCTCGGTGGCCGCTGGCGCACGGCCAGTGTGGCCAAGCCGCAGGACATTGACGCCGACAACGTGCTGGGCACGGACGGCTACCATGTGGTGAACCGCCCAGCCGTGCTGCCAGCCTATGTGGGCAGCACGACCATCCTCGGCAGCATCTTCCCGGGGAATGGCGGCTACACGCAGTTGGATGACCCGCTCGCTATGCCCGGCACTTTCACAAGCGGCACGATAACCTCCGCTTCGGGCTTCGGCGTGGCGGCGAACCTGTTCCAGTTCACGCTCAATGCACAGGCCGCCGGGCGCATCATCCGCGTGGGCCTGCTGGTGGATAATCTGGACGCCGAAGCGTTTAACCCGGACAGCCTGCACCTGGTGCAGACCGCCCCCGACAGCGTCAGCAGCGCCGTGGTGGCCACCACGTCCGCCGCCTTCAACAACCGCGTGGCGGACTGGGTGTTCTTCGACATCGCAGCAGGAGCCAGCGGCGGCACCTACGCCGTGTGTGGCGTTGCCGGCAGTAATACCGACGCCACCGTGGCCGGCGTGGCCTTTGACAGCGCCACCCCGCTGGTGACGACCACAAACAACGCCGGCCCCGGCTCCCTGCGGCAGGCCGTGGCCTATGCCGCCCTGAACCCCGGCGCGGACACCATCACCTTCACCCCCGCGCTGAGCGGCGGCACCATCACGCTGAGCAGCGAGGTCGTCGTCAATGACGCCACGGGAGCCGTGACGATAGACGCCAGCAACCTGAGCGGCGGGGTGACACTCACCCGTGGCGGTGCAGGCCGCATTTTCACCGTGAACAGCGGCAGCACCGTGGGCCTGACCAACCTCACCCTCACCGGCAGCAGCGGCACCGGAGCTTTGAGCAACAGCGGCACCCTCACGCTCACGCGCTGCACCGTCACCGGCAACACCGGCGGCGGTGCGCTGACTAACGCCAGCGGAGCCACGCTGAGCCTCACGCAATGCACCCTCTCCGGCAACACGGCCAGCAATGCCGGGGGAGCCCTCGTCAACTCAGGCACGCTCACTCTCACGCACTGCACCGTCACCGGCAACACCGCTGGCAACGTGGGCGGCGGCATCTACCACGGCAGCGGCACCCTGACGCTGACCAACAGCATCGTCGCCGGCAACAGCGGCGCGTCCAATGTGGACATCGAGAAAGAACCGCTCGCCCCCATCACCGCCACGGGCGCGAACCTCATCGGCAGCAACGCCAGCGTGAGCGCCGCCTTCCCCTTCGCCCTCCCGCTCGTAGGCCAGCCGGGCAGTCTGGCGAACCCCCAACTCGCCGCCCTCGCCAGCAACGGCGGCCCCACGCAGACCCGCGCCCTGCTCCCCGGCAGCCCGGCCCGCAACGCCGCCGTGGGCAGCACCAGCACCGCCGACCAGCGCGGCTTCCCCATCTTCGGCACGCCGGACATCGGCGCGTATGAGGCGCAGCTCGGCACCATCGCCAACACGACGACGAATGAGGACACGGCCACCGGGGCCATCGCCTTCACCGTGGGCACCGTGGGCACGCTCAGCGCCAGCTCCAGCAACACGACACTGGTGCCGAATGCGAACATCACCCTCGGCGGCAGCGGCAGCAGCCGCACCGTGACCGTGACGCCCGCTGCGAACCAGAGCGGCAGCACCGTCATCACCGTGACGGACAGCCCCTCCGGCGAGACGCTGACTTTCACCATCACCGTGACGGCCGTGAATGACCTGCCCACGCTCTCAGCCATCGCCAACCCCGGCGCCATCCTCGAAGACGCCGCGCAGCAGACCATCGCCCTCAGCGGCATCGCCGCCGGCGGAGGAGAAACGCAGACGCTCGCCGTCACCGCGACCTCGGGAAATACCGCGCTCATCCCGAACCCAACGGTGACCTACAGCAGCCCCGCGGCCACTGGTTCGCTGGCCTACACGCCCGTGGCCAATGCCAGTGGCACCGCGCTCATCACCGTGACCGTGAATGACGGCCAGGGCGTGAACAACATCGTCACGCAGACCTTCACCGTGACCGTGACCGCCGTGAATGACGTGCCCACCATTTCCGACATCGCAAACCACACGGTTCTGCTCAGCGCCGGCACGGGAGCCATCGCCTTCACCATCGGCGATGTCGAAACCGCCGCCGCATCGCTTGCCCTCACGGGAGCCTCCAGCAATCCCGCCCTCGTGCCGAACGCGAACATCGTCTTCGGCGGCAGCGGAGCCAGCCGGACCGTGACGGTGACGCCCGCGTCCGGTCAGGGCGGCAGCGCCGTCATCACCGTGACGGTGAACGATGGCACGGCCACCGCGGCAGACACTTTCACCCTCACCGTGGTCTCGCTGACCGTGACCAGCACCGCGGACAGCGGCACCGGCTCGCTGCGCGCCGCCCTCACCGCGTCCGCAGCCATTCCCGGCGCGCACACCATCACCTTCGATCCCGCGGTTTTCACCGGAGCCACTCCCGCGACGAATACCATCGTGCTGGCTGCGGAACTCTCCGTAACCGACACCGCCGGCGTGACCATAGATGCCACGGCGCTGCCGGACGGCGTGACCATTGATGGCGGCGCGGGCACGAACCGCATTCTCCTGCTCCATCCGGACACTGTCTGCACGCTGCGTGCCGTGACCCTCACAGGCGGCAATGGCGGCAGCGCGCTGAGTTCCGGCGGTTTTGGCGGACTCGGCGGAGCGGTCTTCAGTCACCGCAGCACCCTCAGTCTGGAGCGATGCACGCTGTCAGGGAACACGGGCAGCATCCACGGCGGCGCGATCTACAACTTCCAGGGCACGCTGAACCTGACCCGCTGCACGCTCGCCGGCAATGCGGCCACGGACTTCGGCGGAGCGGTCATCAGCGATGCCGCCGGGCGCACCCAGACGGTGGAGCACTGCACATTCTCCGGCAACTCCGGCAACTACGGCGGCGCGGTCTATAACTGGGCCGGCACCCTCGTGCTGGGCAACTCCATCGCCGCGGGCAATACCGCACCGGCTGGCAATGGCCCGGACATCTACAACAATGCCACCCTCACCCGCGCCGGAGCGAATCTCGTGCCGCTGCTCAACGGCAATGCCCCCGCGGGCGCCGGCACCATCAGCACGGGCGCGCCGCTGCTGGGCTCCCTCGCCGGCAACGGCGGTCCCGCCATGACCATGTCCCTGCTCCTGGGCAGCCCGGCCATCAATGCCGCGGCGGGCAGCACCAGCACCACAGACCAGCGCGGGTTCGGCATCCTCGGCACGGCGGACATCGGCGCCTACGAGACTCAGCTCCCGGCCATCCCCGCTGCCACGACGCTGGAAGACATCGTGCTGGCCCATCCCTTCACCGTGGGCACCGCGGGCACTCTGGCCACCTCCTCCAGCAATCACACCCTGCTGCCGGATACAGCCATCCATCTCAGCGGCACCGGGAACAGCCGCACCATCACCCTCACGCCGGAGTCCAATCAGTTCGGCACCGCGACCATCACCGTGCTCGACACCCTCACAGGAGAATCCCGCACGTTTGTCCTCACCGTGACCTCCGTGAATGATGCGCCGGCGACCAGCTTCGACATCTTCTCCACCAACGAGGACACGGTGCTCGCCGTCGCCCTCACCCGCAGCATCCTGCGCAACGACGGTGATTTCCACGACGGCGCTCCGGGCGAGGGCAACAGCCCCATGACGGTCACTCTGGCGGATGCTCCGGCGCACGCCGCCGCCTTTGCGCTCAATCCCAATGGCAGCTTCAGCTACACCCCGCGGCCCCATTTCCACGGCACCGACAGCTTCACCTACCGCGCCACCGACAGCCTCGGCGCGCTGAGCGATCCCGAGACCGTGCTCGTCGCCGTCCGCGCCGTGAATGACACGCCCGTGGCCCAGAGTCAGAGCCGCACCACGCTCGAAGACGTGCCCATCGCCATCCGTCTGCGCGGTGCAGATGTGGATGCCGCCACGCAGTTCGACCTCGGCGAGTGGATCGGCTTTGTGCCGCCCGCCGTGAATCAGGCCCCCAATGATGCGGCGCTCATCTACACCATCGTGGACGGCCCCGGGCACGGTGTGCTCAGCGGCACCGGCACCCAGCGTGTCTATACCCCGGCTTTGAATTACGACGGCACCGACAGCTTCACCTTCACCGTGAGCGACGGCCTCGCCACCAGCGCCCCCGCCACCGTCAGCATCACCATCAACGCTGATGCCGATGCCGATGGACTCGGCGACCTGATGGAGATGGCCGCCTTCGGCAGCATGGACTTCACCAGCAACGATGACCCCGACCTGGATGGCCAGGACAACGCCTTCGAGCTGCTCGCCGGCACCGATCCCGCCGATGGCAGCTCCTTACTGAGCATGGAAGTGGCCAGCCCGGCTGCGGATGGCGGCGTCTTCCGCCTGAACTACGTCCGCCCCGGCGTTGTTTACCAGATCCAGGCCTCGTCCGACCTCGATGCATGGGACACCCTCACCAGCGTCACCTACGAAGTGGAAGGCCCCGGAGCCATCTACGACACCCGCAGCAGTCCGCGCCCAAACCGCTGCTTTTACAGAGTCACGCTCTCGCCCCCGGAATCTCCGTGACCGCGATCTTCCCCGGCACCGCCGGCCGCATCTGTCGCCTGGAACGCAACGACACTCTCGCCCCCGGCACAAGGGTGCCCGCCGGCTTGGCCGCCATCCCAGGCGACGGCACCGCGAAGACCTTCACCATCCCGGCCCTCACTCCCGCCCGGAGGTTCTTCCGCGTGCAGACCACGCCGTAAAGCACTGGGAGTGGCGCGTTCCGCCTCTGAGTGACCAGTCGTCCACGCGCCCTCCACCCTGGATGTCGCGTGAGGTATGCCCGGTGGGAAGAGACGCCTTTGTCAGCACCGAAGGCGGTGAAAGGGAAGCAGGCCGAGCACGCTGAGATGTTGCCTGGCTACTGCGTGACTCTCAAGCGGGCGAACGTCCGTGGCCCTGGACTGGCGATGGGGACGGAGACGTGATCTGTTGGGCTGCCGGGCGTGATCGTCACGGTGTCGGCACTGGTCGCGGGAATGGTCACCGTGGTCCAGCCGGTGAGGTCGCTGCCGTATTCCACAACCTGGGTGGTGGCGGGTGGGAGCGACAGGTCGCTGCGGTCATATTCAAAGAGCCAGTTGTTGCCGCTGCGAGTCAGCGTTGGCAGAAGGAGCGGCGAAGGAGTCATCGGAGCGCCGCGGAGGGTGAACTCCAGCAGGTTCGTCAGCATGTCGCCGTCGGGATTGTCGAGCGGGCCGTCGTTCACGCCCGCAGTGAGACCTTGTGCCGGGCTGGCGGCCCAGGTTTCGAAGGGCGTCGCGACGGCGGTGATCTGCACGGTGCCTGTCATGCCGGTTAGGGTGTAGTTGCCAGCCTGCGCACCTGTGAGCGAGAGCGTGACGGCGGGGGCGGACTTGAGGGTCGCAACGGCGCCGGACCAGGGCACGGAGGCGGTCAGCGTGCCGCCGGTGCCGGCGGTCCCGGTGGCGGAGGCGATGGATTCCATCGCGTAGATCCGGACGTTGTTGGCGGGCGTGGTGCTGGTGGTCACGACATTGGCCACATGAGCGAACGGAAGCGCGACTGCGCCCAGCGTGGCGGCGCTGCTGCGGCATCCGATGCCGCCGATCCACACTTCTTTGGCCTGCGTGGTCGCGGCGGTGGTGCCGGTGACCGCAGCGGTGCCGGTAGCACCTGCGGCGGCGGTTTTATCTACGGGAGTGGAAGTGGTGAGTACGCCGCTGTATTCGATGACGACGCACGCGCAGCGCCCGACGATGTTTGTCAGGGTCACGAGCGTTCCGGCTCCTGCGGTGACGGGCGCAGACCAGATTTCCGTGGTGCTGCTGCCGGCGATGTTCACCGACTGCCCGGCGCGTGACCAAACGGCCCCGGTCGAGGCGATGCCGGTGATCTGATCCGCCGCCGCGCCGCGCGTGGAGACCACGGCGACGAGCGTGTTGCCCGCGGTGGGAGCGGACGTGAGCGTCACGGTCAGGGAGGTATTGGTGGAGGCTGCGCTGAATCCGGTGGCGCTCTGGACTCGTGCTGGCGTGGCATAGGTGAGGATGATCGGCTGCGCGCCGACGGCACTGCCTGCCAGGGTGGCACTCCCAGCGGGGGCGACAACATCGCCGGTGACTTTGTTCGCAATAACAAGGCTGGCGGCGGCCACGGTGCTGGTTCCATCAAAGACGCGCGAGCCGGTGAACTGCACCGGTCTCGGCGCGATGGTGGCGCTGGGCACGACGGGCTGCCCGGTGAGCGTGTAATTTCCCGCCTGCGCTCCGCTGAGCGCGTAGCCTGTGACGGTCACCGGCCATGTGCCGGCGTTGGCGCTGGAAAATGTGCCGCTGCCTGCGGTGATGGTTACGGCATCGCTTCCCACCACACCTGGCAGCGTGCCGGCGGTCAGGATCGCCGTGGTGGTGCCGTCGTAGGTTTTGCTGCCCGCCGTCACGCCGGTGATGCTCAGCGGTTTCACCGACACTATATAAGTGAACACCGGCGAAACGCTGGCCCCGAATGTGGCGCTGCCGCCGTAGGTTGCGGTGAGCGCGTGAGTGCCCGGAGTCAGCGTGCCGGACGTGTAAACCGCCACGCCGCTGCCATCCAGCGCGCCGGTGCCGAGCACGGTCGCGCCGTCTTTGAAAGTCACCGTCCCCGTGGCCGGGCCGCCGGGCGCCGCGACAGTCGCCGTGAATGTCGCCACGTCGCCGTAGGTGGCGGAATAGCCGAGCGACGAAGTCACGATCGTATTCGACGGCGGGATCGCGGGCGTGGCGCTGACCTGGGAGGAGTTCGCGCTCTCACCCGCGCCATTGAGGGCAGACACGACGTAATAATAAGGCGTGCCGTTGGTGAGCGAAGGGTCGCTGTAGATTGCAGCAGTCGGACTACCCATCAGCGTGTAGGGACCGCCGCTGGTCAGCGAGCGTTTCACGCGGTAGCCCGTGGCACCGGCAGAGACCGTCCACGTCAGGCCGATCGTCTGATTCCCCGGCGCGGCGAACAGATTGACCGGCGGCGCGGCAAAGATGCTTGTGACCTGGATCACCAGCGCGGCGGAAGTGCTCGCTGCATTGGTCGCGTTGCCCGCATACCGGGCGGTGATGCTGCGGCTCCCGACGGCGAGGCTGCTGGTGGTGAGCGCGGCCTGGAAGGACCCGTTCAA
>JANOZA010000498.1:0-6986 GCA_031429155.1 Verrucomicrobiota bacterium
CGAGCCCGGCAGCCGCTCAGGTCGCTCTCCAGCGTTGCCCTATCCTGCCGCCTGGCAAAAACGCCCTGAACCACGAAGCGTCACCGTGCCAGCACGAAGATGATCCCACCCTTGCAAAAACCACCCGCCCCACCAAAAAAATAAGCCCCAGGGGGTGGTGCACTTTGAAGTGACCATGAGTGGTGCATTTTGAAGTGACCGCTGACAGAGTAGTTTTGTTGTTTACCGACTAGTTGTTACCCGCTAACAACCTGTCCGACTGGCAAGACGTCTCCTCGCAGACTCCCGGCACCATGCCGCTGGTGGTCAATGATCCAGTCGGGCCAGGCATTCGGCGAAGGTTCTACCGGCTGCTGCTGGGGCCGTAGGGCGCGGGCAGACCGGCAAAGGTCAGGCCGCGTCCGGAGGAGATATTGAGAGGAGATTGAAGCTCAAAACACTCTGCCCCACAGCACTTTGAGGTATCGGCTGTCGAGGCAGTTGGACATGACGGGGTGGTCGGGGGCTGCGCCAGTACGGTCGAAGAACTGAAGGCGGCGGCCATTACGGTGGGCGCCTTTGATGACGAGGCGCTCAAATTCCTCGTCACCGATGAGGCCGGAGCAGGAGCAGCTAACGAAGGTGCCGCCGGGTTTGACGAGCTGGATGGCGAGGCCGTTGAGGTCTTCGTATTTGCGGCGGCCTTCGTCGGCTTCCTCGTCGTCGCGGGAATGGATAAGCTTGGGGGGATCGAGCACGACAGTATCCCACTGGGTGCCGTTGCGGATCATGGTGCGGGCGTAGGTGAAGGCGTCGGTGTGGACCCAGTCAATGCCGCGGCACTGATTGAGATTCGCGTTGTGCTGTGCCTGGGCGATGGCTTTTTCGTCGAGGTCCACGGCGGTAACTTCCGCGGCCTGGCCGGTGATTTTGGCCGAGAGGGCGAAGCCGCCGGTGTAGCAGCAGAGGTCGAGCACGCTCTGGCCGCCAACCAGAGCCGCGAGGCGGCGGCGGTTGTCGCGCTGGTCGCAAAAGAAGCCGGTCTTGTGGCCATCGGCGAAGTTCACTTCGTAGCGGATGCCGTTTTCCCTGACACGAACGGTGCGGGGCTGATTGGGATCTTCGCGCGGCAGGCGGAGGCCTTCGATGTCGGCGATGTCAGGGTCCATGCGGACGATCTGCCGCTTGGTGCCTAGCAGTGAATGGAGGTGCGGCAGCCAGGTTTCCAGCCGCTGCCACACGCCGAGGCTGTGGACTTCGACGCGAAGGATGTCGGCGTAGCGGTCCACGGTGAGGCCGCTGAGGTAGTCGCCGTCGCTGCTGATGACGCGCCAGGCTTCGCTGACGGCGTCGAGCTTTAACAAGTCGCGGCGGAGCACGACGGCGCGTTCGAGGGCGCGGAGGAAGTGGTCTTCGGTGATGTCGTCCGGCCCGTGATAGATGACGCGGAGGGGCACGCGGGCTTTGGCATTGTAGAAGCCGGCGCCGAAGCGGTTGCCGTTCTTGTCATAGACGGCGACGAGCGCGCCCTGCCGGATATTGCCGGAGACATTGGCCAGCATCCGCGGAAAGACGGCGGGGGCGTAGGTGAAATACTTCATCTGCACCCACGGCTCGGGCCACGAGGCATCCGGGGGCACTGGGGCGGTGTGCTCGTCGCTGTCTCGCTGTGGCCGGGGCGCGAAATTAGGGGGGCCGCCTTCTCTTCTTTGGAACTGCATGACACTCCCGTAGGCACGGGGCGGGGAGAGAGCAAGGCGCGGGCACAAAAAAGTCCCGCCGCGTCTCCACGGCGGGACTGGTGAATCATTCTACCGCTTACGCTCCGGCGAAGCTGCTCTCGAGGAGGGCCTTCTTGCCGTCCACTTCGACGATGGTGTTGCCTTTGATGGAGGAGGCCTTGGGCACAAAGACCTGGTCGCTGGCGAGCGCGCCTTTCTGGGTGTCATAGAGCATGAGCCCGCTCTTCTCCGTGGCGCTCTTTTTCTTCACCGGCACGGCGACATAGCGGACTTTCTTCTCAGTCTTCACTTTAGCGTAGGACTGGCTGCGGGCTGCGGAGGCGGCGCGGGCCTGAGCGTAGCGCTTCTGATCCTGCGAGGCCTGATAGTGCTGCACGATGGCAATGGTGACGGCGACCGCCGCGAGGGCGAGGGCGACATTGCGGACGGAATTGCCGCCGCCGCCGACCAGGCCGCCGAGGGCAACGCCGGCAGCGAGCACGCCGGCAGTGCGTCCGGCCTGTCCCATTTGGGCGGTGGTGCAGGAACTCAACATGGCCGCGACGGTGAGCCCGGCAGTGGTGGTGATTAGTTTCTTATTCATAGTGGTGGTGGGTTTAGGTTGGAGACTTATAGCGGAGTTCGCGGCGACTGGCACGGGTTATTTTGCCTTGGCCATCATTTGGGCCATGCGGCAGAGAAAGTGCGCCCGCCAGTAGGAGGTGAGCGCCTGGAGTTTACCGGTGTCCGTGGGGTCGTTCCGTTTGGTCTCGGCGAGGCTGAAGTTCATCCGGATGCTGTCGGGGATGAAATCGAGCTGCTTCTTCACGATCGCCGCCTCCTCCAGCACGTGCAGGCGGGAGCTCTCGGTCATCCTGGTGATGGTGTTGCCTTTGCGCAGGGTGACGGTGGTGGCGTGCGTGATGGAGTCCCCGTCGGCGGAGTCATCCGCCAGGTTGTAGTACTTGTTCATCAGACCCGCCATGCCCAGCCACGCATACACACCCGCCGCGAGTCGGTCCATGACCTGAGCGGGCGTCTCCTCCGGCGTGCCGGGAGTAGGCGTGATGTCGGTCGTCCGAATAGCTAGACCGGCAGCGATGCTGCACGCCGAGTAGGTCACGTCCTTGGAAAGGATCGCGCCTTTCCTTTCCAGCGCCGCTTCTCCGGCATCCCTGCTGCTGTGCGAACGAATCCCGATCACTGTGGAGTCAAAATAGGCGAGCCCCGCACCGGCAGCAGGACCATAGGACTCGGCCATGCGGAGGTTGAGCTTGGTCAGGTCCGCCACAGGCTGCTTGCCGTCTTCAAAGGTCTGGCCGGCGAGCGCGATGGACGCCTGGAGCCGGCCTTCGAGTATGGCATGACGCAGCGTCACCTCCTGCAGCGCCTCCGCGATCTCGATCCAAAGATTCGACTGTTCCTCCAGCCACTTCTTCAACTTTTCCTTCTCGCTGGCCTTTGGCTTGGTCGCTTCCATCCGCTCCAACGCCACCTGACGCAGTGTGATTTCTTCCCGCGCCACGCCGGCGGCCAGCCACTGCGCACGGACATCCCAGTAGTGCAGATAGCTATGAAAACCCGCGAGGCAACCCGCCAGAGTGGGCGCACTGAGCGATGGCTGGAAGGCAGCGGAGAGAGCGGCCATCCCCTTCTCCGCAGCGGCACTGCGGGTCTCGTAGAGTGCCGAGAGCGCTTTTGCGTCACGGCGGAGAAACGCGTCCTGCCAGTCGAGAGTCGTCTCCGCCATGCGTGCGCTCTGATCCGCCAGCACCGCCTTGCTGTGCGCCATCATCACGGACTTCTCTTTGGCAAAGGACTCGGACTCCGTGATGTATTGCAGCACGCGGTCCCGGTCTTCGGTGATGACTTTCTTCGTCTCGACAGGAAGTTTGGCCGGCAGCTTCGACGCCTTTAGCGCGCAGGATTCGAGCCGTGCTTTGGCAGCGCTGAGCATCACCAGCGCGTCGGCGCTGAGCTTGTCACTGAGCGCCGGTGGAAAGTTCATCTCCGCGGCATCCAGCGGCTTCGGGCGGCCCAGCTTGCGGCCGGTGAGGAATTCATAAGCCTGGTAAATGTCGGCTATCGGGACGGTCTTGATGTCGTTGGCGGCACCGAGCTGCTCCATTTCTTTGACGAGCTGGCCGACATCGCCGTCATCTATCATGGGATAGCCGACCTCTTTAATGCCGGCCTTCTTCGCGCCGTCCATTTTGTACTTTATGCCACTGACCGGGCCGATGGTGCCGTCAGGATTCACCGTGCCGGTGATGGTGACATCCGGTCGCACCGTGTCCTGATTCATCAGCGCCAGCATCGTCGCGGCCATCATCATGCCGGCGGAGGGACCGTCAATGAAACCGCGGACCTTGAGGAGAAACTCGTGATCGGTGAGGAGGCGGTTGCTGGCATTGGAAGCGGCGACCGCGGCGATCCACGCCGAGGACTTCCACGTATCGCCCGCGCTGCCGAGCACGTGCTCGATCAGGCCGACCGCGGCATCGCCGGAGGGATTCGACGAAACCCGCACCGTGAACGGCGAGGTGCCGCCCTTGGGCACCGGCGAGTTCTTGATCCACATGGCCAGCACCGGCGCCTCCGTGTAAGTAGTCGTCGTCTTCTCTCCCGGCTCAGCCCGCAACGAAACCGGCACCGCCAGGAAAGGCAGCAGCATGGCAGCAGTGAAAACCCGAAGGCGGCAGGACGGCGGCGGAGTATCTATCAACATGGCCTGAGACTAGAAACCCGGCGGTTGATCTTCAAGGACATAATCCCGGAAGTGCTCCTCAGTAAGGATGCGGCATCCGGCCTTTGCGGCGGGAGCCGGGTGACAACGTGAACGTCCTTGCGAACTGCCGCTCCGGGCCAAACAATGGAACGATTCACCACTCCTATGCGCCCCCACTTTTCTGCGCTGACTGCGCTCCTCTCTCTCGTCTCCGCAGCCCCTGCTGCGATCACCATTTCGGGAGTCGCAGACAAAACCAAATACTCCGCGACGGTCACCTTCACCGTGACAGCGGATCCCGCTGCGGCGACGACTACGGCGACGCTTGATGGCGTGGCGACGACCGTCGGCTCGGCGGTGGCGGTCACGGCGAAGTCCTACCACGAACTCAAAGCCGAAAGCCGCACGGCGGGCGGTGTGCTCGTTGATTCGCAGACGCGGCGCTTCATCGTGACCGATTCAACTCGCGGTGGCTCTGAGGACGGCATCCCGCCGCACACACCCTATCGCACGGTGAATGACGCGCCGTCGGCGTTCGCCGGGAAAAATCTGAAGGTGATCGCGCCCGCGGCATGGCCAGTCGGCTTGCCGGTGCCGATGGCGGCGGTCCTCCGGGACGGAGCGAACGAGAATGTCCGCCTCAATGGAGTCGTCACCTTCGGCGGACTCCCGCTGACGACCCTGCAACTGCGGCGCGGCTGGGGTTCGGTCGTCGCTCCCGCGGTGACGACGGCAGGGCCGCTGAATGTGGGCGCTGGCTTGAACGGGCTGACGCACAACCCGGCGATAAACATTGAAGCCGCGCCAGTGTTCACCAGCGTGACCGGCACCATCGCGGCGAACACGACGTGGCCGGCGAACTCACGCATCCATGTCACTGGCACGCTCACGATCAATGCAGGCGCGACGCTCACCGTCGGCGAGGGCACGATCGTGAAGATATACTCTGGCACCGCGACCAACGGCTCCGCCGCCGAAATCGTCGTGAACGGCACGCTCCAGGTGAATGGCGTGGAGGGAAATCCCGTGGTCTTCGCGCCGGACGCAGCCGGTGCCTACTGGGGCGGCATTGAACTGCCCGCAGCGACCTCCGTAGTGAACGCGACCCACACGATCTTCACCGGCTCCGGCGAAGACGAGTCGTGGTTCACTTCGCACTCGGGCTACTCCACGCACAAGCAGCAGCAGGCGCTTTTCCTCATCGCAGGCAGCGGCTCCGGCACCGCCGTCGGCGCGCAACTCCATCTCACAAATTGCTACTGCTTCAGCCTCGCAGGACAGGAGATGAACTCGAAAACGAACACGTGGATCAATCTCCAGCGCACCCTAATGCAGCGCGCCGTCACCTGTGGTGAACTCAACGGTTCGAAGGTCACCATAGACCGCTCGGCACTCATCGAGTTTCCCAGCGAAGACGCCGCCTTTGCCGATGCAGACAACGACGCCATTTACCTCACCAACGGCGATCTGTCGCTGACCAATAACATCATCGGCTTCACCAAGGACGATGGCGTGGACAGCGGCGGCAATGGAGGCGACAATCCCTACACGGCCGCCGCCGATGTGACGCCGTTCACTTCCACCAACAACTGGTATGAGGGCACCTTTCACGAGGGCAATTCGCTTTCCGGCACGCGCAACGTCACGTTCACCGGCTGCGTCTTTCTCAACTGCGGCCAGGGCGTCGAGGACGGCTACAGTTCCGGCGCCTCCAGCGACGGACCGAACGCGATCGTAGACGGCTGCCTCTTCACCGGCAACATGGTGGGCGTCCGCTGGGGCGACAACTACGGCTCCGGCTACAGTTACAATGGCTCGATGGAGGTAAAGAATTCCTTTGTCCTAAACAACATGTATAAAGATGCCTTCAGCGGTCAGTGGCACCCGACTGCGGCAAACGCATGGATCTACCAGACCACGGCGCTGAATTCTTTCGGGCGTGCGTATTTCGACGTCCACAACAATCACCTGTCCCAGCCCGATGCGCTGCACCATCCGACGAACACAACCTGGAACCCCGCCGCCAGTGGCGCTCTCATCGCGCCCTTCATGCCAGTGCCGGGTTCCATGGTCGGCGTGGGCATCAGTTCCTATGCACCTTCACAAAGCGACACCGCGGCTTATCCGGGCGCGTTTACAGTACGACTGAGCACTTTCAGCTCGCAGCAGGTCACGGTGAACTGGTCCGTCATCGTCAAAACCGATCCGCTGGGCGCGAACAATGTCGCCGGCAGCGGCGTGCTCACCTTCACTCCTGGAGAAACGCTGAAGACCATCACCGCGCCCGTCGCGACGCCCGGCAACTATGAACTGATCCACGTGGCGCTCACGAATCCCGTCGCCGCTGAAGTCACCGGCGAGGCCTGGTATTTCAAGCAATCGGCCTCGACAAACCCGAGCCTCGTCCCCGCCGGTGCCAGCGGCTGGCGCTACCGCGAAACCCGCAGCGAACCACCCGCGGCATGGAAGACCCTCGCCTTCGACGACAGCAGCCCTGCGGCCACCGAATGGCTCCCCGCCACCCTGCCAGCCGGCTTCGGCGTCACCGTCGTCACCAC
>JANOZA010000499.1:0-10185 GCA_031429155.1 Verrucomicrobiota bacterium
CGGAGAAGGATTTGCCGGTGAAGTGGGATGTGAAAACCGGGGAGAACATCGCGTGGAAGGCGGCGCTGCCGAAGGGCGACAGTCAGTATGCGTCGCCCATCGTGTGGGGGGATAAAGTGTTCATCACCGGGGTGGCCAATGCGCCACTGCGGCACTGGGTAATCTGCTTCTCCCTCGCCGATGGCAAGCAGTTGTGGGAAACAGAAGTGCCGCCCGGACCACTGAAGTTGACGGACCTCCGGGGCGGCTATGGCGCGCCGACTCCCTGCACGGACGGGTCGCAGGTGTTTGCGGTGTTTGGCTCGGCGGTGCTGGCGGCGCTGGATTTCTCCGGCAAAATCGTGTGGCGGCAGGAGATCGCGAATCATGCGTTCGATGTCGCGCTGGGGAGCAGTCCGATACTTTATAAAGACACGGTGATTCTGAATTGTGATCAGACGGGCAAGACGTCGAGCATCACGGCGTGGGACAAGACGACCGGCGCAATTCGCTGGGACGCGAAACGGCCAGAGACCGGATTCGGGCACAGCACGCCGGTGGTGGTCGAGGTGGCGGGAAAGCCGCAGATGCTGGTGAGTGCGTCGGGTGCGATCCAGGGGCTTGACCCGGCGAGCGGCAATATCCTCTGGTGGTGCAACGCCCAGGGCGATGCGGCGTCCCCGGCATTCGGTGGCGGACTCGTGTTCAGCGACAGCGGTCGCGGTGGAAGAGGCGTGTGCGTGGATCCGACGGGCAGCGGAGACGTGACGCAGACGCATCTGAAGTGGACGGTGCCGCAGATTTCCGAGGGCCTGTCGTCGGCGATCATCGTCGGAGACCGCGTGTGGCGGACGCACGGGCCTGACATTTTGAAGACGTTCCATCTGAAGACCGGCGAGAAGGTTCTCAACGAACGGCTCGCCGGCATTTCCACATGGACCAGTCCCATCGTGACGGCGGATGGCCGCATTTATTTCGCGAGCGCCGGGAAGTCGTATGTAGTGCGGGCCGGAGAACCTCTGGAGGTGCTCGGCACCAGCGACACGGGCGAGGACAACCGCAGCAGCGCTGCGGTCAGCGGCGGTCGCATCATTCTCCGCGGCGACAAGAATCTCTACTGCATCCAGAAGAAGTGAACCGTGCGCGCCGCTGCCGGCCCCAAGTTATGCGAAAAGATCCGCCTGCTCCCAAACCTGACCCAGCGAGGGCGATGACGGCGCAGGCGGTGACTTTTGAACAGTGCTGAACCAGGGAGTCGGTTCATCCTGACAAGCGCAGGTGACGGTGGTTTGCGGACAGCCGGCGGCGTCGAGGGCGGCTCGAATAGCGGCGATGGCGGCGGCGGGGGAATTACAGTCGCGGCTGAGGTGGCCTAGCACGACGTGGCCAAGCGCAGTCCCGGCGGCGGCGATGATTTCGGCGCACTGGTCATTGGAGAGGTGCCCGTGACGGCTGGCGATTCTCTGGCGTGTGCTCCACGGACGCTTGGTGTCGTTGGCGAGCATCTGGGTGTCGTAATTGGCCTCAACGAAGAGCGCGTCGAGCGCCTGGACTTTGGCCTTCACGAGTGAAGTTACGTGGCCCAGATCACTGAGCAAGCCGAGCGAAGCGCCGCCGGCGCGGAGCACGAATCCCATGGGATCCACGGCATCGTGCGGGACGCGAAAGGTCTCGATGTCGAAGCCGGCAAACGGGAACGCGCCGCCGCAGGGGATGACTTTCCATGACGCCGATGGAAGTGACTCGCGGAGGACTTCGCGGGTCATGGCGTTAGCGAGAATGGGCAGGGCGTGCTTGCGGGTGAAGACTTCCAGGCCGCGGGTGTGGTCGCCGTGTTCGTGGGTTAGGAGAATGCCAGCGAGTTGCGAAGGCTCCACGCCACAGGACTGGAGGCGCGCGGTGAGTTGGGAGGCGCTAAGGCCGGCGTCCACCAGGAGCAGGCCTCCGGCGGAGCGGATGACGGCGGCGTTTCCGCCGCTGCCGCTGCCGAGGATGGTGAATTCGATCATGACGCGGCGGCGTTAGGCCAGACGCTGCTCTTCGCGGATGGCGATTAGCTCTTTCATGACGTGATTGACGCGACCGCTCCATGTGGCGGTGCCGAAGGCGTCGTGGAGCTGCCGGTAGAGGCCGTAGAGCCGGGCGTAAGTGGAGTGGCGGCGGCGGTCGGGTTCATAGACGACCTCGCGGACACGGCAGAGGGCCCGCTGAGCGTCGGGCACGGAGTCGTATCCGCTATCCACTGCGCCGGCGGCCATGGCGCCAAAGATGGCGGCACCGAGGGCGCAGGTCTGGTCGCTGCGGCTGACTTTCATGGGGCGGCCGAGGACGTCAGCGTAGATTTGCATCAGGGTGGCATTCTTTGTCGCGAGGCCGCCGGTGTTGATGACTTCCTCGACCTTGACGCCGTATTCTTCGAAACGATTGACGATAGTGAGCGCACCGAAGGCAGTGGCTTCGATGAGAGCGCGGTAGATCTCGTGGGCTTTGGTGTGGAGCGTCTGGCCGAGGATCATGCCGCTGAGACGGACGTCTGTGAGGATGGTGCGATTGCCGTTATTCCAGTCGAGGGCGAGGAGGCCGGTCTCGCCGGGCTTCATCGCCGCGAGGGCACGCTCCATGTTCTCGAATTTCGCTGTTGGCGTCGCGCCGTAACTGTCGGGTACGAGGTTGTTGACGAACCAGAGAAAGATGTCGCCGACGGCGCTCTGGCCGGCTTCCAAACCGAAGTAACCGGGAAGAACCGAGCCATCCACGATGCCGCAAAGCCCCGGCACGTCGGCCAGGGCATGCTGGTTGGGATGGATCATGAGATCGCAGGTGCTGGTGCCGAGGATCTTGACGAGCGTGCCTTCCTTAATTCCTGCGCCGACTGCGCCCATGTGGGCATCGAACGCGCCGACGGAGACGGCGATGCCGGTTTTTAGGCCGAGCTTCTTCGCCCAGTTGGGGCTGAGCCGGCCGGCGAGCTGGTCGCTGCTCAGCGCACGGCTGTAGAGCCGGTCACGAAGCGGGCCGAGGTCGGGGTCGAGTTTGGCGAGGAAATTTTTAGCCGGCAGTCCGCCCCACGCGGCATTGAACATGGCTTTGTGCCCAGCGGCGCAAATGCTCCGCGCCATGCGCCCGGGATCGGTATTTCCGGACAATACGCCCGGGATCCAGTCGCAATGTTCCACGAAGCTGTGCGCCGCGGCGAAGACTTTCGGCGCGACGCGTTTGAGCCGGAGTATCTTGCTCCAAAACCACTCGCTGCTGTAAGTGCCGCCGCACTTGGCCAGGTATTCCGGATGCTCCTTCGCGGCGAGGGCGGTGATTTCCGCCGCCTCTTCATGGGCGGTGTGGTCTTTCCAGAGCCAGACCATGGCGTTGAGGTCGTCTTTATATTCCTCCAGCAGTCCGAGTGGCGTGCCGTCGGAATTCACCGGAATGGGAGTGCTGCCCGTGGTATCAACGCCAATTCCCACCACCCGCTCGGGATCGAAGTCGCGATCCGCCTTTTTCGCCTGCTCCAGCGCGCCCGAGATGATGGCGACCAGGCCGTCGAGATAATCCTGGGGATTTTGCCGGGCGACATTGGGGTCGCGAGGGTCGGTCAGGATTCCGAGTTCTCCGGAGGGGTAGTTGAAAATGGCAGAGCCGAGTTCCTCGCCGGTTTCGAGGTCCAACAAAAGAGACCGGCAGGAATTGGTTCCGTAGTCGAGGCCGAGGGCGTAGCGTTTATTCATGATCGGGTGACTAATGCCGCCGCAGACGATTTGGTCAATGACGGTGACTGAATCGGTGATTTTGAAGATGGGGCGGTTGCTGAACGGGGGACTCGGGCGGCCAGAACGGCGCTTCCCCAGTGATATTGGCAAACCTCTGCATTTAATATACTTGAAAATTATGGAAACTACTGTTTCTTTTATTATTCTCAAAACTCATGCCTGCATTTGCCGCCAAATTGAACGCAAAAACCAAACTCCGGGAGGGATCGTCCAGATCGGCCCCGAGCTGGCGGCGGCTCGGGTTGCTCCTATTTCTGGCGATGCTGAGTCCTGAAACGAGGGTCTTCGCGCAGTCCGGCTCGCCGAAAGTAAGCGCGACCGTGGCATACGTCTCGGAGGTTCCATGGCAGTGGAATGGCGAACAGGGCAACCCGCTGGAACTGTGGGCGCGGAAGCTCAGTGCCGAATGGGCCCCTGAGCCTGGCGAAGGGGAGGAGCGACTAAGGAACCTGCTGCCGGAGCTGTCATGGAAGCGGCTGGCCATTACTGCCAGCACCAACATGGCGGAGGCATTCGTCGTGAATGGATACGAATGGATCGAGAGCGGCGCGGCGGCAAAGCTGGATATGCTGCTGGCTCCGTCGTGGGAAGGAAAGCCCGCCATGGTTGAGTTCGTCATTTTGCGTCAGCGAGCGCCCAAGACCTCCGGAGAGGATTCAAAATTCAGCCTGGATGAGCTTTTTAAGAAGCAGGTCTTCGTAGATCGGGGCGGTTGCGGCGAACTGGTCTATCGCTGGCTGGACCGCGAAATCCGCGTCGGGACCGGTGCTACACGCCGGGAGGATCACGCCGAGTTCCGTTCGGCAGCCAACCCCACTCAGGCAGTGTTGTCCGTATATTTCGGGGAAGCCGAAGCGTGCATCGTCAGCCGCAGTTCTTACCTCGAGGTCCAGCGCACGAATCCGAATGGTCTGCTCGCGAAACTGGAGGAAGTCCGAAAGTCCCCTCCCCTCCTCAAGCATGTTATCGCCTGCCCCCACGGCATGACCACCAAGCGCCGGGCGGAAATCGTGAAAAGCGCCGCCGCCGTCAAACTGCAACAACCCGACGGCCTGTGGAGTCTGGCCGTCCCGGCGCCCGATGATTTCAAGGATCTCCGGCAGTTGATCGCTGAGTGGCAGGAAATTTTCGGAGACAGACCGGTGTATATTCCGTCAGGCACTCCGCCTCCTGCGCCGGCGCGGGCACCGGCGGTCCAGAGCGGCACCACAACGCTCGCAATTCCGGAAAGGAGGATTCCGTGACCCAGCCAGGTAAATCCCGCCGCCCCAGCATCCTGCGGCGGATTATGCTTATGTCGTGGCTGGTCGCCTTCGTGACCGTCTGCGTCTTCGCGCTTTTCACCATCTTCCACCTCAGTCGCACCAAGGAACAGGAAATGGAGGAAAGGTCGAAGGCCCTCGCTCAGACCATCGAAAAACGGATTTCCCAGAGCATGGCCGCGCGGGAATTCAGCTCCGTCGTGGAACAATGCCTCGACGTGCTCCCTGAGGAAGCGGACCTGCGCTACATCCTCGTGCATCCCTGGTCCGGGGCCCCGATTGTGCACTATTTGGACACCAACGGCCAGCCACGGTGGAGTAATGATGTGGCAGCCTTCGAAATGGTGAAGTCCGCCCGACCAGGGCAGAACGCCGATCTCAGGGCAGCCCCGGATGCCTCCCCGGGGAAAGTCTGGCACTACAATCACTCCGCGAGCGCCGGGCTGAGCAGCCCCGGCTCCATCTCCCTGGGACTCTCCATGCAGGACTACGATGACTCACTGCGCGCCATTTACCACAATATCGCCACCACCGGCGGTATCGTACTCATCCTCGGCGTGGCCGCCGCCTATAGTGTGGCGCGCAACATCATTCACCCGCTCAAAGCTCTCCAAAACTTCGCCTCCACGGTAAAAGGCGGCGCGCTCAATGCCCGCGCCAGAGAGGATGCCGTGGGAGAAATCGGCGACCTTGCGGAGTCCATGAACCGCATGGTCGAGTCTCTCGAACTGTCCAATTTGAAGCTGCGCGACTCGATGAAAAACAGTGCGTCGCTGCGGGAGAAGGAGATTCTCCTGCGGGAAATTCACCACCGGGTGAAGAACAACATGCAAATCCTCACCAGCCTGCTGCGACTCCAGACCCGCCACGCCGACAGCCAGGAACTGCGCGATGTTCTCCAGGAAAGCGAAGCCCGCATCCGCTCCATGGGCCTGCTGCATGAGAAGCTCTATCAAAGCGAAAGTGTCAGCCGCATAGACATGCACGGCTACCTTCGCACGCTCACCGGCGAACTCATGCGCGTGAACACTCCCTGCGGCACGAAGCGCGAAATTAAGCTCAATGTCCATGGCGTAGGCATGGGTCTCGACACCGCTCTGCCCGTCGGACTCATCACCACAGAACTCGTCACCAACTGCCTCAAATATGCATTTACCGGCCGTCAGGAGGGCATCATCTATGTCAGCCTCGGCACCTCGGATGACGGCAAGTATCAGCTCATCGTCTGGGACGACGGTATCGGCATGGATCCAAATTTCGACATCTCCCAGGCCACCTCGCTGGGCATGAGACTCGTGAAGATGCTCACAGAACAGCTTAACGGCTCGCTGAGCTTCGACTGTTCCCAGGGCACGCGCATCACCGTCAACCTCTGCGAGAGCCAGTACGAAATGAGACTCTGAGACCGTCCGCCACTCCCTCCCTGACAAATCCAATGAAACGAAGAATCCTTGTAGTTGATGACGAATCCATCGTAGCTCACGACATCGCCGAATGTCTGCGCCACATGGGCTGCGACGTTGTTGGCCACTCCCTGAGCGGCCCCGACGCCATCTCCAAAGCCGGCAGCCTCCTCCCGGACCTCATCATGATGGACATTGTCCTTCAGGGCCCCATGGACGGCGTCGAAGCCGCCACCATCATCCGGCAGAAGCACGACATCCCCTGCGTCTTCCTGACAGCCTATTCCGACGGCGCAGTCCTTGCCCGAGCCAAGGCCGCTGCTCCCGCCGGATACATGGTCAAACCATTCGAGGAAGCCGGTCTCCGTTCCACCGTCGAGATCGCGCTCTACAAAGTGGACCTCGAACGGGCGCTGCGCGAAAGCCGCGAATGGTTCCTCACCACGCTGATGTCCATCGCCGACGGCGTCATCGCCACGGACCACGAAGGCCGCATCAAGTTCCTCAACCCCATCGCCGAAAAACTAACCGGCTGGCCGTCACAGGAATCCTCCGGCCTCGCCATTGAGCAGGTCTTCTCCGTCACCAGCGACAAAACAGGGGAGCCATCACCGCATCTCCTCCGCCAGTCCCTCGCAGAGGGAATCGCCGTGACCCGCGAGAAGGGAATCGTTCTCACTCACAGGGACGGGCGCCGCATTCCCGTGGCCGACTCCGCCGCCCCCATTCGCAACCGCGAGGGCAACGTGGTCGGGGCCGTGCTCATTTTTCGCGACATCACCGAACGTCGCCGCTCCGAACGGAATCTCGAAGACAATCACGACCGGCTGGAAGTCCTCGTCAGGGAGCGCACCACCGAGCTTCAGCAAACCAACACGCGCCTCCTCGCTGAAGTCGAGGAGCGCCGCCGTGCGGAACGTGATCTTGCGGCGCGCATGAAAATGGAGGCCATGATCGCCTCGCTCTCGTCCGGCTTCCTCGCTCTCAAACCGGAAAACCGCTCTGCGGGCATCGCCGATGTTCTGGGAAAGATCGGCAGCTTTCTGGAGGTGGACCGCTGTTACATCATCCTGCTCAAAGCCGGCGGCAAAACGCTCAACTGTTCCTCCGAATGGTGCGCCACAGACATCCTGCCGCTTCAGGAATCCTTCTGCGGAATCAGTAACCTCACGCTTCCGGATGAATTCAAGGATCCGTCCAATCGCACTTCCGGCATCGTTTCCTTTACCGCCACGCCCCAGGGCAGCGGCGCCCTCCACCCCGCCATGGCGGCGGCACGTCAGGCCGGATCGCTTCTCTGGCTGCGGCTTGATGGAGGCGAAACCTCCCCGGGCTATCTGTGCGTTGACAGCATCAACCGGCGCGAATGGAGCGCTGGAGATCTTCGCGCCCTCTCCATGGCCTCCGATATCGTCTCCACTGCGCTCCACCGCCTCAATGCCGAGAGCGACCGCGAGCGCCTCCAGGCCCAGCTCCAGCAGGGATTGAAGATGGAAGCCGTCGGCAAACTCAGCGGCGGCATCGCCCACGACTTCAATAACATGCTGCTTCCGATCATCGGCTATGCCGACATGATTCTGCTGCGCGTACCCGACAGCGATCCCGCGGTCCCGGAACTCCGCGAGATCAAGCGCGCCGCCGAGCGGGCCACCGCCCTCACCCGTCAGCTCCTCGCCTTCAGCCGCAAACAGGTCGCCAAGAAGACCGTCTTTGATCTGAATGAGAACCTCACACTCATGACCCGCATGCTGAGCCGCATCATCGGCGAGGACATTGACCTCCGCATGATGCTCTCACTGGATCCCGTGCCGCTGCGCGCCGACCAGGGCCAGATGGAACAGATCATCATGAACCTGCTCATCAACGCCCGCGATGCGATGCCCATAGGCGGCACCATCACCGTACGGACCATGCTCGTGGACGCCGCGCGTCATCCCGTCCCGCTCATTGGCGGCATGGCTTCCTCCGGCACTTTCGCCGTGCTCACCGTGACGGATAACGGCTGCGGCATTCCGCAGGACATCCAGGCGCAGATTTTCGAACCGTTCTTCACCACCAAGGGCCAGGAAGGGACCGGCCTCGGACTCTCGGTTATCTACGGCATCATCCAGGACCATCAGGGCGGCATCCAACTCGTCTCTGCACCGGGAAAGGGCACCAGCTTTCACATTTTCCTGCCCGCCACTTCGCGCGATGCCCTCGCCCCGCCTGCACAAACGGTCTCCGCCAAGGGCACTGTTGCCAAATACCGCGGCCACGGACAGCGCGTTCTCCTCGTGGAGGACGAAGAAAGCGTCAATCACCTCGTCCGCACGGCCCTTTCTCAGAATGGCTATACCGTCACCTCCGCCGCCAATGTCAAAGAGGCCCGCGCCCGCTTCGACGAATCCAGCGGGCAGTTCGAGATGATCTTCTCCGACGCCGTGCTGCCCGATGGAAACGGCCTCCAGCTCCTGGACTCGTTCCTCACCACCAATCCCGGCCTCCGCGCACTCCTCTCCAGCGGCTATACCGACAAAGGCTCCCTCCTCGAAATGGCGCGCAACCGCCGCATTTCCTTCCTGCCGAAACCCTATTCGCTGCCGGAGTTGTTCCAGACCGTCGCCGAAGTCATGGAAGACCAGTCCACTCATCTGCTCGACTGACAGCCGTTTGGCGACGGCCCATGTGACGGGAACTTCCGCGCGGCTCCCTGCTCGACAACGCCGGGACCGTTCCCATACTCCGGCCCCATGAAGCTCATCAAACTGGCCGCCGCCGTGCTCAATCAGACGCCGCTGGACTGGCGTGGAAACAAGCTGCGCGTCACCGCCGCCATCAGCGCCGCGCGGGAGGCAGGCGCCTCCGTGCTCTGCCTGCCCGAACTCTGCCTCACCGGCTACGGCTGCGAAGATGCATTCCATTCCCCGTCGGTGCATCGCTTGGCATGGCGGATGTTGCAGGAAATCGCACCACTCACGGCGGGCATGGTCGTCTGCGCCGGTCTGCCGGTGATGCATCAGAAGGGCATCTTCAATTTCGTCTGCCTGCTGGTGGACGGGAAGATCGCGGGCTTCACCGGCAAGCGCTTCCTCGCCGGCGACGGCATTCATTACGAGCCGCGATGGTTCAAACCGTGGCCGGAGGGCGTGCGCAGCATGATCGAGGACGACGACGGCGCGCAGTATCCCTGCGGCGATCTCTACTTTGAAGTCGGCGGCGTGAAGTTCGGTTTTGAAATCTGCGAAGACGCGTGGGTTGCCAACCGGCCCGGCATCGAACTGGCCTTGAAAGGCGTGGACGTCATCCTGAATCCCAGCGCCAGCCACTTCGCGTTTGGAAAACACGAAGTCCGAAAGCGCTTCGTGCTCGAAGGCAGCCGCGCCTTTGGCGCGAGTTATGTCTATGCCAACCTGCTCGGCAACGAATCCGGCCGCGCCATCTTCGACGGCGAAGCGATGATCGCCACGGGCGGGAAACTCTGCGCCGCCAGCGAGCGCTTTTCGTTTCAGGAAATGCACGTCATCACCGCGCAGGTGGACGTGGACACCACGCGCATGAACCAGGCACGGACCGCCAGCTACCAGCCTAACTTCGCCGGACCCGACGACTGTCTCGTCAGCGTGCCCTTCACCTGGCCGCAACGGACGCCGGAGTTGCAGCCGGTGACAGATCCATCGTGGGAACACGCCGCAGACCTGAAGGCGGAGGAGTTCTCCCGCGCGGTGCCGCTCGCCCTGTTCGACTATATGAGAAAGAGCCGGTCGCGCGGATTCGTCGTCAGCCTCAGCGGCG
>JANOZA010000500.1:0-5802 GCA_031429155.1 Verrucomicrobiota bacterium
CGGGTTTGGGGCTGGGCTGCGCCGGGGGAGAAAGTCACCGTCACTTTTGGCGATAAATCCCACTCGGGCACCGCCGCCGCGGACAGGTCGTGGAAGGTGGAACTGTCGGCGCTGCCGGCCAGTTCGGAACCGCGCACCATCATGGTTCAGGGCGCGAGTGAGAAGTTAGAGCTGGTGAACATTCTCGTGGGCGACGTCTGGCTGCTCGGCGGGCAGAGCAATATGGAGTTCGAGCTTCCCAAAGTGGAAGGCGGCCCGCTCGAAATCATCTCGGCAAATTTCAAAGACATCCGGCTCTTCAGCGTGCCGCAGCAAAATGGGCCGGACATCAAAAATTCCTTTACCCGGCAATACCAGTGGATCGCATTTTTCAGCCAGCACTTCCGGCAGGGTTACTGGGATGTCTGCACGCCGGAGACGGTGCAGGAAATGTCGGGGATTGGTTATGTTTTTGCGCGCCGGATTCACATGGCGGAGCAGATACCCATCGGCGTCGTGGATGTGTCGCGAGGCGGCAGCAGTCTCGTGGCCTGGACGCCCACGGAGGTGTTGAAGTCCATTGATACGCCGGAAGTGAAGGAGACGCTGGCCGAGTGGGAGAAGAAGGTCGCCGAATTCAATCCGCAGAATGACCTCGAAAAGCGGGTGAAGCAATACAACGACTGGGCCGCCCGCATGAAGGCGGATAGCAAATCCATCCCGGCTGACCGCAAAGCGCCGGACGATTTGCAGCCGGGCCCGGCGATGGACATGAACCGTCCCGGCAATTGCTACGCCAGCATGATCGGCCCGATCGCCGGCTTTCCGGTGAAGGGTGCCATCTGGCATCAGGGCTACAACGAATCCTCCCAGCCCAATGGCCACAAGTTGTATGCCCGGGTGTTTCCCGAAATGATCAAGGCGTGGCGCGCCGCCTTTCAAGACCCGGCCATGCCGTTCGGCATTCTCACTCAGGAGACTCAAGGCGAACCGCAGACCCTCGACAACTTTCTGCCGATGATGACCGACGAGGGAATCTACGTCCGCGAGGTTCACTATCAGACGTTTCTCAACCTGCGGAAAGCCGGCGACAAGAACATCGGCTACGCGAGCAGCTTCGATCAGCACCGCTCGTGGTATCATCCGCAGATCAAAATTCCGGTCGGCGAACGCATCGCGGCGTGGGCTTTGGCGACGCAATATGGAAAGCAGGTGCGCTGGCTGCCGCCACAGCTTGAGGAGGTGAAGACCGGCGATGGAAGAATAACCCTGCGGCTCGACACCTGGGCCGGCCCTTACCATGACGGCCCGATCCAGGGATTTGCCATCGCCGGAAAGGACGGGCGTTTTCAGCCAGCCAGGGCCGAATGGCTCAACAAGAACGCCGGCAAAGGCGAGCCGAACTGGGATCGCTTTACGATTGTGCTCACCAGCCCGCTGGTCCCGGAGCCGCTCTATTTCCGATATGCCTGGGCGCGGAATCCACTGGAAAATCTCAAGTCCACCGACAACACGGGCCTGCCCTTCGACACGCAGCGCAACGACACATGGACGCTCGCCGACATGTATGAGAACTACACCGGCAAAAAACCGAAGACTCCGAACCTTCTGGATGCCGCGGAAGAAAGAGATCTGATGCAGGCGTTAAAGGCTGACGATCTCAAGCGACGGATCGAAGAGGCAAAGGCTCTGCTCAAAGCCAACAACATCAAGACGGAGAACGGAGAAACCAAACCTTGAGGATATTCACGTGAGATACATCGCCCGCACACCACTCTCCCGCCGCACCATTCTCCGCGCCGCCGGAGCCACGCTCGCGCTTCCGTTTCTCGACGCGATGCGCCCGGTTTTCGGGAAGAGCGCCGATGCGGTACCGCGGCGCCGCATCGCCATCTGCACGAATCTCGGCCTGCTGGAGCGGCACTTGTTTCCGGCGGAAAGCGGACGCGGTTACGCGCTCACGCCGTATCTCGAAACGCTCAGGGATTTCCGCGAGCAGTTCACCGACTTCTCCGGCACGTCGCATCCGGACGTGACCGGTGGGCACTCCGCTGAGGCGTCGTTTCGGAACGACACCCTGCTCGACCGCACGCAAATCCTCTACGGCAGCAACCACGACAATCACAACCTCCCCGTGCTGCTCGCCGGTGGGGGCTTCAAACACGGTCAGCACCTCGCGTTTGACAAAACGAACAACTACCCGCTGCCCAATCTCTACGTCTCCATGCTCCAGCGCCTCGGCATCGAAGCGGCGAAATTTGCCGCCAGCACCGGCTCATTGCGCGGGCTGGAGATGGCGTGACATTTTCCACCATGACAGCCTTCACCCGCCTCATCGCCCTTGCTTTCCTCGTCGCCGGCATCGCTCCCGCCGCGCCGCCGGTCATCTCCAAAATCAAGCCCGACGGCGCGCCTAATCGCGCCGCGTGGATGGCCGAAGGGCGGTTCGGCATGATGGTGCATTACCTGCCGACTCCGCCGCCTGGATCGAGGGAGGAGCGGCAAGTTGCGGCGGATCGCATCGTGGACGCGTTCGACCTCACGGGCTTCATGCGGCAGTTCGACGAGGCTCGCGCGGATTGGCTCATCATGCCGCTCATTCAAAACAACGGCGTGTTCATCTCTGCCAACGCTGTCGTCTCGACGCAGTGTGAGCTGCTTATCAGCCGTCGTGACCTCATGCGGGAAATCGCGCAGCAGCTCGCGCAGCGAGGGAAGCGGCTCGTGCTCTACATTCCGTCCGACAACGAAAACTCCATCAAGAGCCGCTCGGGAGTCGCGGAAAATAACTACCGCGCGTGGTATCTTTCGATGATTCGCGCCTTCTCCGAAAAGCTCGGCAAGCTGCATCAAGGCTGGTGGTTCGACTCATGCGGCCCGCTGCCCAACGAGCGCTGGCAGGAATGGATGGACTCGTGCCGCGCGGGGAATCCGGATGCAGCCGTGGCGTTCAGTGGCGCGGAATTTTGCACCGGCGGGGACGTGATGCCGCGCTGCCCCATCGAGGACTATCACGCGGGGGAAATTCACGTCCTCGACGGTGGCCGCATCCGCCGCGACTTTCTCGTTCCCGGCGGCACATTCACACTCACGCCCGATGGCGCAATGCAGCGCGCCGGCCACACCGCGCACTACTACATGCCGGATGGGCAATTCATCGGCAACGTGCAGTGGCATTGTCTTCTGCCCATCGACAAGACATTCAATCCCGCCATCCCCGACCGCATGTGCCGCTACTCGGATGAGGAGCTTTTCGGCTTCGTCCGCGCTGTGAAGAAAGTCGGCGGAGCCATCACCATCAATGTGCCCATTAACGCCGCTAACGGCGTCATCCCTGAAGACAGCCACGCGCAGCTTGTGCGGCTGGGAAGACACGTGAATCAATGAACCACCACACCATGAATCGCCTCGCCATCTTCTTTCTCACGTTCACCGGACTTTTCATCACCGCCTCGCCTGCTGCGGCGCAGAGCGTCGCCAGCGTCGAGGCGCTTGTCGCGGCCGTCGCAGAGGCGAAAAGCGGCGCGGTGATTGAATTGGCGGAGGGCACTTTCAAGCTCACGCAGCCGCTGGCTTTGAAAGCGGGTGTGACGCTCAAGGGCACGGGGCTTGGGAAGACCATCATCACCAGTGCGGAGAGCTGGAAGGCGAATTCCGCGACGTTGCCGGACCCGGAGACGAATCATGAAAAGTTCGACCGCACGGGCTACCTCATCCGCTGCGCGAACGATGCGAAGGACATCACCGTCTCCGGGATGACGCTCACCGGACCACAGCTGCACGGGGCCATTTTCGGGTGGGCAAACGAAGGGCTGCACCTGCACGACCTGCGCCTCGCGGACTTCATGTATAGCGGCATCCGCACCTACATCATGAAGAAGGCAAAAATCCACGACTGCACCTTTGTGGACGCCGGGCAGCGGTGGGAGAATGGCAAACCGGGCGTGAAAGGAGGACTGACCGGCGGCGGCATCTTCGCCGTTTGGATGAGCGATACGGAAATCTGGAACAACCGTTTCCTCGTCACCCAAACCGCGCCGAACGAGCACTACTATGGCGTCAAAGGCCGCGAGGCACGGCGTGTCCGCATCCACCACAACACCATCGAAGCGGGCTTTTCCATCGAGCTGCCATTCGAGGGCGACGAGGATGTGGAGATTGACCACAACGTCCTGCTCTCCGCTGTCTCCATCCCGAAATACGCAGGCGGTCCGGTGCCGAAAAGTGGGCGCACCTTTCACATCCACCACAACTATTTCCGCGACAGCTACTCCATCGAGTTCGTCCGCAATGGCGTGGAGATTGACCACAATCTTTTCGACTTCGACCCCGCGAAGGATGGCGGGAACCTCGTCGCGGCCTTCGGCGATGTGCCCGCGAAAGGCCCGGCGAAATTTCACAACAACCTCGTGAGCAATCCCGGGCGCGGCGTGATGTGGATGAACGAGCCTTACGCCAATCTCGAAGTGCGGAACAACCACATCATCGCCCGCACCACCAGCACGCCGCGCACGGAGGGGCTGTTCGGCTTTAACGAGAAGAGCGACTTCAAGACGTTCCGTTTCACCGGCAACATCATCGAGTGCCTCGGCACGCCGCGTCCGCTCTTCCGCAACGACGCCAGCGGCGGGGCCGTGGTCGAGAACAACAAGCTCACGAACGTGAGCGACACGACGCGCTACGCGAACAAGCAGACCGGAGCGACCGCCGGACTCGAGCAGCCCCTGAAATTCCAGTGCGGCGTGAACGGCGAACTGACCGTGAACAGTTGGAAGACGGGCAAGACGCCCGTGAAATAAACTACTCCGCAGTTATTCCGAAACTCCCGCTGAGCAGCGTTGTCTTTTTCCAGATTCCATGAAGCGCTTCCTCACCGCCTTCCTGCTCAGCTTCGCCGCCATCGCTCACGCCGCTGCCGCTCCGCCGCCCGGGGGCATCATCTTCGATACCGACATGGGCGGGGACTGCGATGATGTCGGCGCGCTGTTCCTGCTCCACGGAGCCATGCAGCGCGGGGAGGCGCGGCTGCTCGCGACCATGGGCTGCGTGTCCACGCGCTCAATCGCGCCTTGTCTTGATGCGATCAATACATGGTTCGGGCGGCCGGAGATTCCGGTGGGCACGCTGAAGGACGCGGGCTTGCTCGATGGGCGCGGCTTTCCCGATGAACTCATCCAGCGGTTTCCACACCGTCATTCCGCGAGCAGCGACTACCCGGATGCGCTGGCGCTGTATCGCGAAATCCTCGCCGCGCAGCCGGATGGCAGCGTGGTCATCGTCGCCGTGGGGCCGCTGCGAAACATGGCGAACCTCCTTCGCGCCGACCGCGCGCTGGTGGCGAAAAAGGTGCAGGCGCTGCATGTCATGGGCGGCAAGTATCCGCCGGACGCGAGCCGGAAGGACGCGGAGTATAACTTTATGAAGGACGCGCCGTCTGCCGCGCTTGTCGCGTCCGAATGGCCCACGCCGGTGCTCTTCAATGGCGAGGGCGGCTCGACGAATTCCGGGCGGCGCGTGACGTTTGAAATGCCCGAGCACAATCCGCTCACGCTGGCCTACACGCTTTATCCGAACGTCGGCCACGGCGGCGACCGGCTGAGTTGGGATCCCGTTTCCTGCCTCGTCGCCGTGCGCTGCACCGCGCCGTGGTATGACGTGGTTAGCACGGGGAGAAACGTGGTGGATGCGGCCACGGGGCTCAACACTTGGCAGGCGGGTGACGCGCGCGGGCATTCGTATCTCGTGCTGAAAAGGGGTGCGAAGGCGGCGGTCGAGACGGCGCTGGAAGACCTCATGGTCGCGGGCATCGGACGGCCAGCGGAG
>JANOZA010000501.1:0-1506 GCA_031429155.1 Verrucomicrobiota bacterium
GGGGGGGCTTGCGCCGGGGGCGGCAGAGAGGAGGGGGTTCTGTCTTTATAGAACACCATGCCGTGCCGGCGCAGGTTGGTGATGAGACGTTCGAGGTTGTCGCGAAGCTCCGTGTTGTTCAGCAGCGCGTAGAGCACTCCACGGCCGGAGCGGGCCTCTTTCAGCAGTGCCTCGAGCGCATCCGCGGCATCGTTCAACGACGCAGCAGCGCCGGAGAATCCCTTGAGTCCCGGCCCAAGGTGGTCCATCGCCTTGTCCATCTTGGCGAGGGCGCTGTCGGCTTTGGTGGAGGCCGTCGAGGCGTTCTGCAGCGTGGTTTTCAAAAGTGCCAGGGCCTCGCGCAGCGCGGTCGTATTCTCTTCACTCAACACCTGGCTTTCGATCTTGTCTATGCTGGCATTGATCTTTGCCAGCGAGCCTGAGACGTGCTTGAGATTGTCGTCGGAGAGCACTCCGGAATTGAGGCGGGCGATGGTTTTGTTGAGTTCAGCGAGACCGGACCGGATGTCCTTCATCACCTCCGTCGCTTCGTCTGTGACCTTCGTGGCTGCGGCGGTCAGGTCGGATCCACCCATACCGTTCAGCGTCGTCCCTTCGGCGATAAATTTGCCCGTCTGCTGCTCCAGCGGCGGCGGTATCACGTCCACAGCGGCGTCCCCCATGAGTCCGATACTGCTGATCTTCAGGTTGCTGCCCTCCGGCAACTGGAACTCCGGATAAATCTCCAGCGACACCTTCACTCCTTTGAGCCCTTCCACCAGTTTCGGCGGCGTGGAAACCTTCCCGATGGTGGATCCCGCGCGGCGTACGGGCGAACCTTTGATCAGGTTCTGCGCGTCAGAAAAGACAGCATGGACCGTGTAGGGCTTCCGCATCCAGTGCCGCAGCGGGCCAAACTCCAGAATAAGTCCGCCAAGCAGGACGAGCCCGCAGAGCACGAAGATGCCGGCGATGATTTGGGTGCGCTTATTACTCTCGGCCATGGGGATTGGCGGAAGTCCGCCTCGGGGATCATAGGGGCAGCCTCACGTTCTTCAAGCCGTGATGCCGCCGGTTGGCCCCTGTTCAGGCAAACTGCTCAAGGAACCGCACATCGTTCTCGATCAAATGCCGGATGTCCGGCAGCCCCCACTGGATCATGGCGAGGCGTTCAAGTCCCATTCCGAAGGCAAAGCCGGTGACCTTGTCCGGATGATAGACATCATCGCCGCGGGCCTTGCAGATTTCCGTGAAGACAGCCGGGTCCACCATGCCGCAGCCAAGGATTTCCACCCAGCGCGGGGCCTGACCTTTCGGCGAGAGCTTCACATCCACCTCGTAGCTCGGCTCGGTGAAGGGAAAGAAGTGCGGGCGAAACCGAATCTCCGTGCTGCTGCCGAAGATCGCGCGGAAGAAATACTCCAGTGTGCCCTTCAAGTCCGCGAGGCTCACGCGCTCGGCAACGTAAAGCCCTTCGAGTTGGTTAAACGCGCTCAGATGCGTCGCGTCAATTTCATCCCGGCGGAA
>JANOZA010000502.1:0-5478 GCA_031429155.1 Verrucomicrobiota bacterium
CTTCCGAGCGATGCAGACGGTTTACATTGAGACGACTATCCCCAGCTACCTGGCAGCCCATCCGAGCAGCCAGGCCATTATCGCCGTGGACCAACAGGCCACCCGCGTCTGGTGGGAACAGGAACGGCTGAGGTTTCGTCTCTTCACCTCGGCTTTCACCTTCGATGAGTGCTCGCGGGGAGATCCATCCGCAGGCGCCCGGCGGTTGGGGTATCTCGATGGCATACCGCAGCTTTCGATTCCAGAAGACCTGCATTTGCTGGAGGCGGATATTATCCGGCTTTTCCGGCTTCCGCAGAAGGCATACACGGATGCCTCTCACTTGGCACTGGTGATCGTCCACCGTATGGACTATCTCTTAACGTGGAACTGCACTCACCTGGCGAACGCAGTTCTCCAAAAGGAGTTGGTGGATTACTGCACCTACCACCGCCTCCATGTTCCGATCATCTGCACCCCCGAAACACTCATTCAACGCCATGAATAATCCTATCATTGACGAAATACGGCAGGCCAGAGCTGCACTGGCCGCAGAGCATGACTACGACCTGGTCCGCATCAACGAGTGGGCACGACAGCAGACGGAAGCCCACAGACAGATCCATTTCAAACAAGGGCCGAACAAAGCGCCGGAGCCAGCCGGGGCGTCGGTGTCTTCCGTGACCCGCAAGCGGCGCGCGCGCCCTGCTGGCGTCAAAGCTTAGTCGCTCGCCCAACCCATCATACGGCCTGCCGCGCCCAGCGGCGGACGAGTGCGGAGAGGAGGTCGCCGAGAATGACGATGCCGGCGCCGAGGAGGATGAGCACCAGCATTTCATCATAGCGGAACTTGCTGTTCACTTCGCGGATGTATTTGCCCAGGGTGGCGCAGCCGAGGATGCCGAGGGCGGTGGTTTCGCGGAGGCAGGTTTCCCAGCGGTAGAAGAAGTAGATGAGGAAGCGCGGGAGCACGGCGGGGAAGACGGCTAGGCCGAGGATTTGCAGCCGCGTGGCCCCGGCGGCGCGCATGGCGGCGGGAAGTTCCGGGCTGCTGTTGTCGAGAGTCTCCGCGCCGAGGCGTCCGAGGATGCCGAAGTTGTGCAGCGCTAGTGCCAGCACGGCGGGCCACACGGCGCCGCCATATACGGCGAGGAAAATGAAGGCGAGGATCACTTCCGGCACGGCCCGGGTGAGGACGTGGACGGCCTTCACCGTCTGGCGCATCGCCAGCCAGAGGAAGTCCATGCCCGGCGAAGCAGGCCTGCCCGCATTCAGCCAGGGACGCGCCGCTGCTGCCGCCCGCGACACCAGCGGCAGCGTAAGCCACGCGGCCATCGCGGCGAGCACGATGGACACAACGGAAATCCACAACGTGGTGGCCGCTGCCGGCAGGGCGTAACGGGCGATGCCGCCCAGCCACCCGCGCCACGTCGCCCCCGCATCGCCTCTCAACGGAGCGGGCGTGACGTCGTCCATAAATCGCCGCAGGTTCGTCATTCGCCGCTCCCATTCCCCCGGCGAAAACGTCCACCGCACATGGTCCGTGGCGAACAGCCCGTTGAAGCCGTGGACATCGCTGGACCATTTGATCTCCAGGAAGAATCCGGTGAAGAGCGAGACGACCGCCAACGCCGTGAGCGACCACAGGCTGCCGCGGAGAAAGCGGTCGCGCGGACGGCAACGAAACAACTCAGTGATAATGCCGGGCGCAGGTGAGGGCGCGGTCTTCGTCGTCACTGCCCGTCCCGCCATTCTCCGGCGGATCGCGGCGCTCCACCAGTCGAAGAACAGGACCATCGCCAGCATCGCATAGAGACACGTCCACGCCTCGCGGTAGTCGCCATTTTCAAAGGCCTGCTGCAAGTAAAGTCCGATAGTGCTGAAGCCCATGAAGCTGAGCACGGTAGCGGAGCGCATCCCGCATTCGAAGCGATAGAGGATGTAGGAAAACAAGTCCGGCAGCGCGCGTGGGATGACGCCGAGCAGCCATGCCTTGAGCGGCGAGGCTCCTGCGGCACGCAGGGCGAGCAGGGTGTCGCGCGGCACTTCGTCGGCCATTTCAGAAAAGACCTTGGCGAGCGTGCCGGTGTAAGGAATGGCGATGGCCAGGACTGCGGCCATCGGCGTTAGGCCCATCGCCGCGAGAAAGAGCAGCGCCCAGATGAGTTCGTGAATGGAACGGCACAGCGTGATGAATATCCGCACGCCGCCATAAACCACCGGCGCGATAATCCGCCGCAGCGGACCGCCTCTGCTTTCGCCGGACCACCATGCCGTGGAGGCGAAGAACCCCAGGATGAATCCGCACACCACCGACAGCGCCACGGCCGCTCCCGCATAGCGCAGGGTATCCAGACAGCCGCGCACCACGCGCACCATAAACGGCGCGACATCGCCGACCGGAGGCGACTCATAGTCCAGCGCCGGATGCAACGCGGCGGAGAGAAACTGCCCGGCTAGTTTGCCGCCGCCTTCGGACGGTTTCAGGTCCGCTGTTTTCAATCCCAGATTCCACCATGCGAGCGCACCGAACACGAGCACGCACAGCAGCAGCGTGCGCCGCGCCCCTCTCAGCCACGCCAGCGGACGCCTGACATTCCCCTCATGCATCGGCGAGCAGTTCGTCTTTGGTGAGCGAATACAACGCCGTGAATTCCGCGCCCGTGAGCGATGCCGACTGCCGGTCAAACACCACGCGCCCGTGCCGCAGCCCGATGAGCCGCGGGAAGAATTCGCGGGCGAGTTCCAGATTGTGCAGACTCATCACTAGCGTCAGACCGTCCTCACTGGAGAGCCGCGTGAGAAGATCCACCGTGTCCCGTGCACGGGCGGGATCAATGCTCGACACCGGCTCATCCGCCAGCAGCGCTTCCGGTTGTTGAAACAACGCGCGCGCCACCGCCACCCGCTGCTGCTGTCCGCCGCTGAGATGACTGGTGCGCTCATAGAGTTTCTCCGGGATGCCCGTGCGCTCCAGCAGCGCGTGAATGGCCTGCGTGTCTTCGCGTGAGGTGAACAACACATCCCTCACACTGCGCGCCAAACTGCGCCGTCCCGCGCGACCCATCACCACGTTTTGAATCACCCGCAGCCCCGGCACCAGCGCGAGACTCTGATGCACAAAAGCAATGCGCGCCCGCAACTGCCGCAGCGGCGATGGTGCCAGGGTCGCGATCTCCTGCCCGAGAGACCTCACCGTGCCCGCACTCGCAGCCTGCATTCCATTCAGCAGACGCAGGAGCGTGGTCTTGCCGCCACCGCTCGGCCCTACGACGCCCACCCGCTCGCCGCGCGCGATGTTAATCGAAACGCCGTCCAGCGCCCGCACGGCACCAAACTGCACTGTCGCATCGTGCAGGGAAAATGACTCATCGCTGATTCCGGCAGTCACAGGGCAGGCTTAGTGGGCTGTCGTGAACGTGGCTTCCATCGTCATTTCGACCTTCGCCGGATCGCCAGGCTTTCTCTCCACGAATCCCGGCGCACTGCACGCTGAGAGCACGAGGGCGGGAAGAAGAAGGAGCAGACGAATCATGGCGGAAGGTAAAGCCCACCCCTGCCCCCTCCCGTCCTGGATTTCAAGCTGCACTCTCAATCACGCGCTCCGCAGCAATTCGGAGAAGCCGCAGAACATGCCTGACGTGACCGGCGGCGCTGCGGCGATGGGGTGCGCGTGATCCAGAAACTCCCGGCAGACGGCGAAGAAGCTCGCGGGTTCACTAACGCGGCGGATGAGAAATTCAAAACGGCCCTCCGGGTCCACGCCCTGACTGATGTAACAGAGATACTTCTTCATCTTCGCCACGTGCTTCGACGGATCGAAGCGCCAGGCAAAGGCCGCGGTCTCCTCATAGAGCGACGTGATCCACTCCAGCAGATCCCGACCGCAGGGCACGGGCGCGGCAGTGCCGGACCAGTGCGCACGCAGTTGGGAAAAAATCCACGGGTGGCGAATCGCCCCGCGGCCTATCATCAACCCGGCAGCACCCGAGCGCTCCAGCCACGCGAGGCCGGTGGGCACATCCACGACATTTCCATTCGCCACCACCGGGCACGGCATCGCGGCCACGGCCGCGGCGACGCATTCGGGTTTCACCGCCGTCCGATAGCCATCGCGCACCGTGCGTGCATGAATAGTGAGGCCATCAATCGCGTGACGCCGGAAGATGGCTAGCAGCGCGGCAAACTCCTCCGCCGTCTCATAACCAATGCGGCACTTCACCGTGAAGCGCGTGCTGATCGCGTCGCGCAGCGCCCCGAGGATGCGGTCAATGCGGTCCGGGTAGCGAAGCAGTCCGCCTCCCGCGTCCTTCCGGCACACGACCGGCGCGGGGCAGCCGAGATTCAGATCTATGCCCGCCACCGGCAGTTGCTGCAACTCCCGCGCCGTGCGCACGAGCGATGGAATATCCTCTCCGATCATCTGCGCCAGCACCGGGATGCCCGTGCCATTCTCCGTGACACTCCTCGCGATGTCAGGCTCCAGCCGCGAGTCGGCATGAACGCGGAAATACTCCGTGACGAATACATCCGGCCCGCCGTAACGCGCCATCAGGCGCATGAACGGGAGGTCGGTCACATCCTGCATCGGTGCGAGCACCAGCGCAGGACGGTCTGTGGGGAAGAGGGAACGCACGAATGGCTCCATGCGGCCCCTGCGAACGGCGGCAACGGGAAAGGCTGTGCGGAAAGTCATAGCCCTTCCAACAATCTTCTCCTCGCACCACCCTCCGCTCACCCGCGCCCGCTGAGCCCCCGTCATCGTCCTGCCAAAACCCTAACTCGCCGGTCGCTGCACGCTCAGCGCCTGCGATTCACTCTCCCTCCCGTCCGCCGTCACGGCGTAGATCTTCATGGAAATGATCGCCCCTGGCGTTGCCAGCAGACTGCTGGTGTGGAATTCCGGCGGCTGCCCTGCAGCCAGCACCGCGTCCACCGTCTCCAGGTCCTCATCATAGACAGGGCCCGCGCAGATGCGCATCTCATGGCGCACCACATCCGCCGACGTGCTTGGCGTGAACGTCACATCCGCCACCGCCGTCGCCTCATTCCACATTGCCGAGTTCAGCTCCGCCTTATCAGGCTTATTCCCCGGCTCCGGGCTGTAGCGCGGCAGACTCTCCACCAGCGCGTGGCCCTCGGGGAACCTCCCCGCCACCGCCTGACGATAGTCCCGCAGCAGCGGCGCTATCACTTGCTGGACGTCATTGCGCAATTCGATCAAAGTCGTTAGCTTCTGCTCACTTTTGTGAATATCCTGAGCCACCGTCCGCAGCGCCGCCAGGTCCGCCGTGAACTGCGCCACCAGATAATACGGGTCCGCCACCGTGCCCGCGCCCAGCGTTAGGGACTGCGGCGACAGCGCCGCATTGATCACCGCCCACAGCGCCTCCGCCTTCTCCACCGTCTTCAGGAACGTCTCCGGCGAATCCCCCACACTCGGCGCCCCTGGCAACGCCCGCGCGTAGGCCTTCTCCGCATAGCGGCTGCGCACCACCG
>JANOZA010000503.1:0-1965 GCA_031429155.1 Verrucomicrobiota bacterium
CCGAGCGGCAGCGGGAAGTCGTCGCTCGCGTTCCAGACCATATATGCGGAGGGCCAGCGGCGCTACGTGGAGACGTTCTCGCCGTACACGCGGCAGTTCTTCGACCGGATGGACAAGCCGCTCGTTGATGAAATCCGCGGCATCCCGCCGGCCATCGCCATCGCGCAGAGCAACACCATCCGCACCACGCGCAGCACCGTGGGCACGATGACGGAGATCAACGACTATCTGAAATTGCTGTGGCCGAGAATCGCGGAAGCCGAGTGCCCCGGCTGCCGTCAAGCCGTGCGCTGTGACACCGCACAGACGGTGGCGGATGCGGCGGTGAAGGAATTGGCCGGGGAGACAGTGCTGGTGACATTCCCCGTGCCCGTGCCCGCGAAGACAAAGCCGGCGGACTTCTTCGCGTTCCTCCAGCAACAGGGCTATCTGCGCGTGTGGGTTTTTGGCGAAGTCGTGCGCGTGGACGAACCTGCGTCTTATAAGAGAGCCACCCTGCCCGCCGTGGTGATGGTGATTCAGGACCGGGTGACGCTGCGTAGCGGGGGCTGCCAGCCCCCGCTGTCGCAGCAGGAAAACCAGGGGCTGGCAGCCCCCGCTACGTCAGATACGCGCCTCACGGAGGCCATCGAGCAGGCATTCATCTTCGGAAAAGGCAAGCTCTCGCTCATCGTCCCTGACAAGAACCGGACACTGCCCTTCTCCAAAGGCTGGCACTGCGCCGCGTGCGACATTGACATCTGTCAGCCCACGCCGGCGCTGTTCACTTTCAACAACGCCATCGGCGCATGTCCGCAGTGCCGGGGGTTTGGCCGCACCATCGGCCTCGACCTCGAACGCGCGATGCCTGACAAGTCCCTGAGCATCCGCGATGGCTTGGTGAAAGCCTTTGGCGGCACCACTTACGGCGAGAGTCAGAAAGACCTGATGCGCTGCGCGAAGACGCGCGGTGTGAGCGTGACCACGCCCTTCGATGAACTCCCCGCCGCAGACCAGGAGTGGGTCATCAACGGCGACCCTGGCTATGAAGCGGACGCGGAAGGCGCATGGGAAAGCCGCCGCTGGTATGGCGTGCAGGGCTTCTTCGATTACTTTGAGAAGAAGGCCTACAAGATGCACGTCCGCGTCTTCCTCAGCCGCTACCGCAGCTACACGACCTGCCGCGTCTGCAAAGGCCGCCGCCTTCAGCCGGAGGCGCTGCAATTCAAAGTGCAGGGCCGCGCGCTGCCGGAATGGTGGCAACTGCCCGTCTCCACACTGCGCCCCATCGTTGAAGATGTGCCGCTGCCCGCCGGTGATCACACGGCGGAACTGGTGCGCGATGAAATCGCCAGCCGCCTGCGCTACCTGGAGCACGTCGGTCTCGGCTATCTCAATCTGGATCGTGCCAGCCGCACGCTGAGCGGCGGCGAAGTGATGCGCGTGAATCTCACCACCTGCCTCGGCGCGTCGCTCGTGAACACGCTCTTCGTTTTGGACGAACCCAGCATCGGCCTGCACCCGCGCGACACCGGCCGACTCGTGGACGTGATGCGCAGCCTGCGTGACAAAGGCAACACTCTCCTCGTCGTGGAGCACGAAGAGAGCGTGATGCGCGCCGCGGACAATCTCATCGAGATCGGCCCCGGTCGCGGCGAACTGGGCGGCGAGTTGGTTTATCACGGCCCGCTTGATGAACTGCATAAAGCCACGCGCTCGCTCACCGCGGACTACTTACTGGGCCGGAAGGAAATCGCCGTGCCGAAGAAGCGCCGCGCCTTGAAGAAAGGGCATGAGATCAAAGTCGTGCGCGCCACGCAGAACAACCTGAAGAAGGTGGACGTGAGCATTCCGCTCGGCGTCTTCTGCTGCATCACCGGCGTGAGCGGCAGCGGAAAGAGCACGCTGGTACACGAGGTGCTCTACGAAAACCTGATACGGAAGAAGGGCGACATCACCGAGAACGAACCCGGGCGCTGCAAAGAC
>JANOZA010000504.1:0-1777 GCA_031429155.1 Verrucomicrobiota bacterium
CTCATCGCCCAGCCGAAGGAAGCCGCGCTCTACGCGTGGCTGGATGCCGAGATGGCGAAGAAGGACTCCATCGTGCGACTGGAGCGGGATTCCGTGACGCGCGTGCGCGGCGGCCAGCGATCAAAGACCGAGGGCATAGACGAGTATGCCTACCCGACGGAGTTCGATCCGCCGCAAATCCCGCAGACGATCAGCCTGCCCGTGGGCGCCACCGGCAGCGTGGTGCCGGGAACGGAGAAAGTCTTCGCGCCCTGGCCGATCACTTCCACCACGCCGACCAGCATCGCGTTTCGCAACACCGGCTGGGCGGTGGAGACGGAGTTGACCTTCATGGAGGACGGCAAAAGCGTGGACGTGAACCTCGCCCCGGTGAATACCCGCGTGGCCGCCACTGTGCGCTGGGGCCTGCCCGGGGAAGTCTTCCAGCCGGTCTTCGAGACTCAGAGAAGCTTGACGCAGGTTTCCATGCGCATCGGCCAGCCCACACTGGTCAGCACCTTCAGCCCGCCCGTGAACACCGGCGTGCCCGGCGGCAACAAGGACGACCGCGTGTGGCTTTTGTTTGTCACCGTGACGGTGCCGAAGTAAGCAGCCCCCGGGAGTGGCGGCATATTGCCGGCATTTTCAACCCTGCCGCAGGCCACTTCAAAAGTGCGCTTCGCGATTGTTCCAAATGGCGGCTATAAGCACGCCACTCCCAGTAATACCCGCCCATGCGCGACAACACTCACCTTCCCCGTCCCGGCATGACGCTGGCTCTGCTGCTCGCAGCGGCGGCCATCATGCTCGCGGGCGGGGTGTGGCTCTCGCGGCGGGAAGTGGAACGCCGCATTCCTGCGGACCGCGCGTTGCTGCGCGAATCCGCGGCGACTCTCCAGGCGGAACTCGCGCGGCTGGATCATCTTCTGCTCGGTCACCTGCAACGACTCGCCGCAGAGGTCGGCAGTTCTGATCCCGCCACCCTGGTGAAGCCGGAGGCGGAGAAGATCGAAGGCGTCCGTCTCTTCAGCGTGCTGACGCGGAAAAGCCTGCGCGGCACCGCGGTGAGTATGCCTGCTCCCGGCTCAGTGCCGCCGGAGCCGGAGTTCACGCTCGCCGGCAAGCGCCCGTCCTCGCCCTTCGCCTTCGCAGTGCCGCGCGAGTCCGTCTTTGGCGCCGACGACAAAGCCCCGCTGCCCGCGAGCGCCGAGGGCTGGCTCGGTCGCCCCGGCGATGCGTGGCTCGGCTGGTGGCGGCGGCTGGACTCCACACGCGCCGTCGTCTTCATCCTCCGCGGCAGCGAAGTCCGCGCCGCCATTGACCGCCACCTCGCCGCGCTGCTGCCGGGCGTTTGGGCGCCGGTGCGCGCCGCGGGCGGGATGGACCGCGTGGAAGGCCCCGGCTCCAAAACCCTCGCCGGCTTGAAGGAAACACCGGACGGTCCGCCGGACTTTGTCGTGCCTCTCGCGAGCCGCCTCGGCAACTGGCAGATCGTTTCCTGGGACCGCCGGGAAACAGTGACCGCGTCCCATTTCCCCACGCTCATCATCTCGGGCACGCTGGCCGTGGGACTGGCACTGCTCGGCTGGATAGTCGCCGCGGCCCAGCGCCGCGCGCTGCGCGAAGTCACGGCCCGCGTGTCCTTCGTGAACCGAGTCAGTCACGAACTCGGCGCGCCGCTTACCAACCTCCGCCTCTACATGGAGCTGGCGCGCGATTCCCTGCCGCCCGACGCCACCGAGAGCACGCGCCGCCTCGCCGTCGCGGAGGAGGAAGCCGGCCGCCTCATCCGTCTGGT
>JANOZA010000505.1:0-4021 GCA_031429155.1 Verrucomicrobiota bacterium
GTTCGAACCGGGTTCTCACGCTCAACAACCTGACACCAGGGACGACCTACGAAACCAGCTTTTACACCTACGCATGGGACGTCAACCCGGGCCGGACGCAGAGATTTGATGCCAACGGCGACAGTTTTACGGGCGACGGGAGTGCCTACGGAGACGGCAACGGTGCCCGGATTTACTACACCTTCGTCGCCCCCGCGGGCGGGTCCAAGGTAATGACCGTCACCCAGACGGGCAGCGGTCCCTTCCATATCTCAGCGCTGGGCAACCGGATCGCACCGCCTCCCCCTCCACCTGTTGGTGACACAGATTCCGATGACCTTGCTGACTCCTACGAAACGGCGGGGGGGGCTAATTTGACCGACCTCACCGGCCTTCTCACTGGCCCCGGCCCGGGACCTGGCACCGGAGATTTCGACAATGACGGGCTCATTGATGCCCAGGAATATGTCCTGCGGTTCACCTATCCCACGCTCGACCCGCGTAATGCAGACACCGACGGTGACGGACTCACCGACGGTGCCGAAATTTACCCCACCGCCCCCCGGGTGGCCACCAATCCAACGGTCGCGGACACCGATGGCGACGGGCTGAGCGACTTCGTGGAAAACAATTCCGGGGTCTTTGTGAATGCTGGAAATCCCGGCACGAACCCGGCCTCCATCGACAGCGACGGCGACCAGTATCCCGACGCCTACGAAATCAGTCAGGGCGGCAATCCGGTCAGCAACACCGCGTTTCCTACTGTGCTCCCGGCAGGCATCGCGCTGGGTGTGGTCACGGATGAGGCCAGCACGGGCATTTTCGACTCGCCAACCTTCACCCACAAAATCTCCGGCGGCGGCCCCGCGACGGTCAACCTCGTCCCCCTGGACATTCTCGATACGACCAACACACCCCCGAACTTTGCCTGGAATCCCAATGCGGGCGGCAAGAACATTATCGGCCCGGGCATCAACAACGGCACTTGGAACCCGGTCGCGGGCAACGTCACCGGCGCTGAGAATTTGAAGATGTTCGGCACCTTCACCTACTCGGGCGGCGGCGGCGCTCCGGGCAGTAAGCAGCAGTTCACCCTCTCCGCTCTCGAAGTGGGCCTGACGTATGAGATGCGTGTGTTCATCCGGAAATGGGACAACGGCACGGTGCGCCCGCAGTACCTGAAGTTCACCAACGGCGCTGAAGTGACCAACTACTACATCCTCGAAGACCGTCCCGGCACCGTGCTTGGCAATGCCAATGACGACTCCGCCTACTACATTAAGTTCACCTACGTGGCTCAAAGCACCACGATGACGATGGAGGCGACAGTTGCCAACGTCTCTTCCGGGAACGGCAGCTTCCACATGTATGGCCTGACGAACCGCAGCACCAGCCCGCCAGCGCCTCCCGACTTCAACAGCATCGTGCGCGCAGCCAATGTTCTCTCCCCTACCGGCTTCCGCACCACGCTCGACGTCAAGACTCGCGTGGGTCGCATCTACGCCCTCTCTTACTCCACGGACCTCGTTACCTGGACCGAACTGGGCGACGCTACCTCCACGAGCACGTCCACTATCTTCGTGGATGACTTCGCCTCGAATTTCCCCCGGACCTACTACCGGGTGGATGATTTAACGCCGCCCTGACCCCCCTGACCCGTGAACCCTCCCGAGGGCGGGCGGAGACAGCCAGGCTTTCCGCAGCCGGCTCGTCTTTCGCCCGCCCTCTTTATTACTCAGCATCCTTCCTCCCCTCCCCATGATCCGCCGCCTTCTTCCACTCCTCGCCGCTGCTGCATTCGCGCAGCACGCCCGTGCCTCCGCCGACTCGATCGTTGGTTTCAATGAAATCCAATACAACCCCGCCGGCCTCAGCGAAGCCGGAGAGTATGTGGAACTCTTCAACCAGCAGGGCATCAAGGTGGACATCTCCGGCTGGCGGATTGATGGCATCGGTTACACCTTTCCCGCGAACACCATCGTCAATCCCGGTGCCTACGTTGTCGTGGCAAAAACGCCGACCGGCGGGCAGTTTGGTCCGTTCACCGGAAACATCGGCAACGACGGACAGAAGCTTCAGCTCATCAATCAGAGCGACCGTATGATGGATGAGATCAGCTACGGAGACGACTATCCGTGGCCCGCCGCAGTGGACGGGTCGGGCTTCACGCTGGCCAAGAAGCTGCCCTACACCGACAGCGGCCGCCATGCAAACTGGTCGGTCAGCCGGCAGCAGAACGGCACGCCCGGCACGGCCAACTTCCCCGACAGCGGACCGCCGCCGGTGACGACGGTGAATCTCTTCAACCTGAACAACACGTGGCGCTACAATCAGAAAGGCCCGGCCTACAGTGCCACCTGGGCAACCACGGCTCACGCCGTCGGCGGCACCGGCGTGGATCTCTGGGCTTCCGGTCCTGGTGCCCTGGCCTATGAAACCAGCGCGACTGTCTCCATTGGAACTCCGCTCACGTTTCCGGGTTCAAATGTCCCCTACGTGATCACCTATTACTTTGAGACCGAGTTCAACATTACGGCCCAGCAACTGACGAATCTCTCCACGCTCAAGCTAAAGCACGCCCTCGATGACGGCGTGGTCATGTACATCAACGGAGTGGAAGCCGGGCGCGTGAACATGCCGGCGGGTGCCGTCACTTCCACCACCCTCGCCTCTACGAGTGTGGAAGCGGGCACGGCGCTCTCGGCCTACGTCCCGCTTTCCACCGGAGCGCTGGTGGCCGGCAGCAACCGGCTCTCCGTGGAGGTCCACCAGTTTGCCTCCGGCAACAGCGACATCGTGTGGGGCGCTCAGCTCGACATGGATGTTTTCGATCCCGTGCCCGGCGCGGCCCCGCCGGTTCGTCTCAGCGAGATACCGGCCGCGACTGACGCGACATGGTGGGCGGAAATTGTGAACACCGGAGCCTCCGCCGTTGATCTCACCGGCGCCATCCTGAGCGTGGGCGGCGATGTGGCGCGTGAGTATGTCATTCCCTCCGGCACGCTTGCTGGCGGCGGCTTTCTGGTGCTGAACCAGGCGACGCTCGGATTCCGTCCCGCCGATGGTGAGAAAGTCTTTCTCTACACATCCGGAAAGACTGCGCTCATGGACGCACGCCAGCAGACCGGCCGGTTGCGCGGCCGCGCCGACTCCCGCGGCGGTGAGTGGGCCTATCCTTCCGCCGCTACCCCCGGTGCGGCGAATACTTTTGTTTTCAATGACAGCATCGTCATCAGCGAGATCCAGTACAACCCTCCGGCGCTGGCACCCGTCGCCGTGATTCCGCCGACATTTCAGAATGACCCTCTGATCGCCTACAGTGACGCCTGGCGCTACAACGCTGCCGATGAAAACCTGCCCGCTGACTGGGCCACCGCGTCGCATTCCGTCGGCGGCAATTGGCGTAACGGCGCAGGGCCCATCGGCGTGGAAACCGCCGCGCTGACGGTGCCACTGGCCACGGTCATCGCGCCTTATGCCCCGGCTACGGTGACTTACTATTTCGAGCGCGAGTTCACCGTCACCTCCCCGCAGTTGGCCACAGCCACCTCGCTCGAAATCACCCACCAGATTGATGACGGCGCGATCTTTTATCTCAATGGCGCGGAACTGCCCTCGCGCTTCAACATGCCCGCCGGCGCCGTGACGCCGGAGACCATCGCCACTCCCAGCGTGGGCGACGCGACGCTGAACACCCTCGTGATTCCCACGGCTGGACTTCTCGTCGGCGCCAACCGTCTTTCCGTGGAAATACATCAAAGCAGCACCACTAGCAGTGACATCGTCTTCGGCATGAAAATGGACGCCCGCGTGCAGCTCACTCCCGGCACCCCGGCCCAGCCGCTCACGAATTCCACCAACCAGTGGCTCGAACTCACCAATCGCAGCGCCTCACCGGTGAACCTCACAGGATGGGACTTCGAGGACGGCATCACCTTTGCCTTCCCCGCCAACACCACCCTCGCTGCCGGGGAACGCGCCTGCATTGTGCGCGACGCCGCGCTCTTCTCCGCCGCCTTCCCCTCGGCACGTGTGCTGGGCG
>JANOZA010000506.1:0-2723 GCA_031429155.1 Verrucomicrobiota bacterium
CGGCCCAGGTGTCGTGGCCGTCGGGGAGCTTGAGGTCGTGGGCGACGTGGTCTTTGCCGGGCGGGTAATGGGAGACGCTGCCTTCGTTTATGAGGCGCGCGCCCTGGCCGCGGCGGGTGACGAAGAGGTTCACCCCGTTGCCGAGGGTGTAGCGTCCGGAGTTCATGACCAGGCGCGGTTTCTTGGCAGCGGCGGGGTCGGGAGGAAGGACGCGGAACTTTGTCTCGCCGGGCTGGATCATTCCTTCGGATTGCTTGCCGTAGGGATGCTTGGCGAGGAGCGCGGCGAGGTTCTTCAAGGCGTCGGGCGATTTGTCGGCGGCGAAGGCATCGCCTTCGGTGGTGCTGGGCGCGGTGCCGAAGAGGTCGCGCACCACGCGATAGAGCAGGTGTTCGCGCTCCGTCGTGTCCAGCGGCACGGGGGCTTCGCGGCTGAGGCGCTCGGCGATGAAGTCCGGCCACCAGGGGCGCGGTTCACCGTCGAGTTTGGAGTCATCTCCACTGAGCATGATGCCTCCGGGCAGGAAAGTCACTTCATCGCCACCGCTGCAAAGAATCCACGAGCCGGCGCGCACATCCGACCACTCGGCGCGCTCCTTGTCGTGGGCGCCGATGCCGAGGCCGGGCGTGTTCACCTCAATGTATTCGCCGGGCGCGAGACGGTAGGCTTGCGGCACGCTCCGCGTGAGCCACCTGGTGGCGTCGAGTTTGAGTTCGCTGCCGTCGGCGAGTTTCGCCTTGTGGCCGATCTGGTGAAAGCTGGCCGTGATGAAGGCGACCGCCTCCTTGCCGGAGTTGTGCAGAAGAATGCGGGCCTTCACTTCCGTGCCGAGGTGATATTCCGCCGCGTGCGGCTCCAGCAGGAAGGCCATGCGCAGACCGCCATCGAGCGGCTTGCCCCAGTCGGCTTTCTCCAGCGTCGCGGGCAACGGCTGGCCGTGCAGCAGCGCGTGTTGCGCGAGGTGATTCATCGTTGTCTCCAGCGGAATGGTGGTGACGGCCGCGATCTCATCGAGCAGCGCGACGACGTCCGCCGGCTTCCAGTCGCCCGCCGGGCCGAAACGCGGCTCCAGCGGGGCCATCTTCTTCGCATAAGGATCGCCGGAGGCGTCGCCCGTGTTGTTGCGGATGAACTCCTTCACCTTGTCATGCAGCCTGGCGAGCAAACCGCCGGGGATGTCGCCATTCAGTTGCGCGCTGCGCTGCCAGAATTTGAAAAGCGCGCGCGCCGCTTCGTTCTTCGGCTGCGGGCCGTCGGCGCTGACCGCACCGCGTGTCTCGGCGGTAGTGAGTTTGCCTTTCCACGCGCCTTCAGGGGCGTTTTCGATATTGAGGACCGCGCGCCAGGTTTGCAGCGAGTCTTTGCGGATGCCTTCAATGAGCGCGGCCTCCCCTTTCTTCTCCAGGTCCTCCGGGAACATGGGCAGGAACAAAACTCCGCGCGGCGGAAGCACGGCGTCGGTCTTCGTCGGCTCGCCGCTGGTGAGCGCCATCAGGATCCCGGCGGAATCGCTGAGATAGAGTTTTCGCTGTTCTTTCGCGGCCATGGAGTCACTGAAACGCAGCGCCGCCGCGGAGACATTCTGCACGGCCAGGAAGATGCCGGGCGCAGCGCCAGGCTGAGGCGAACGAACCACGACCGCCGCGCGCAGACCGTTCACCGCATCGCCCCAGTCGAGCTGGGCTTCTGTGCCGGGGTCGAGTTTTGCAGCGGTTTTACCCTTGGGCTTCCCGGCATCCTCGCCCGCATCCGCCGCCGTGACTTCAACGACCGCCTCGCCCGTCCTGGCCTCTACCATAAAATGCACATGCACTTTCCCCGCGCCCGTCTCCACTCCGCAGATGGGATACTTCGGGAGTTTCACCCTCTTCGTTTCGGCGTCCTGCTCCACGCCGAACTGCACCGGCGGCCCCTCGAACTCCACCTGCTCCCCTGGCGTCAGCGTCACTTTGTAGAGGGCGTCGTTGCCCATGAGGACTATCTTGTGCACCTGGAGCAATTTTCCATCCGGTGTCTGCACGGAGGCAGTCAGTCGGTTCAAGGAAAGAGACAGTCCGAGTTCCCTCACGTCATTGGTGACATTGCGCAGCACCATTCGCGTCGGCAATTGTCCGCCCAGAGTGACGCGGGGAGCCATGAGCAATCCCGCGCGCAGCCCGTTCTCCTCTGGCCCCCACGCGATGAGGTCATCGGGTTTCGCATCGGGCGTGCCGCGGGCTTCTGCGACTGCCTTGCTGTGCGCCAGGAATTCGTCGCTCCACTCCGTTTTCTGCCGCACCGGCGGCCACTTGGCTTTCACGGGTGCCGTTTCCGCCACGGTCGCGCCTTCGGGTGTGACCTTCAGTTTCAACTCCCCGGTGTCCAGCACGCCATGCCATTCCGGCGCGGCATCAATGATATGCCGGCTGTCCGACCACTTGGCCTGCAGCGTCCAGTCACCAGGCGTCAGGGGCAGGCTGACGGTGCCGGCGGGAGCATTATCCGGAGCACTGCCGAGCCGCACCGCAAACTCCTTCAGCTTCACAGCCTGCCCGGCGGGAAGCACGAGGTAGTGCAGTTGGAAATCCTTCTTGTCACGCGTCACGGGCGCTTCGCGTGCGGGGTTGGTTCCGTCGCTCATCATGACGGCGAGGCCGATGTCCGCACGTTCAGTCCAGGAAAACTTCACCACGTCAGTGCTGGCATTCCACACCCACAACTCCGCCTTCGCCTGCCCGCCGGTG
>JANOZA010000507.1:0-6731 GCA_031429155.1 Verrucomicrobiota bacterium
CCACACGATACCCCCCCCCCCACATCGCCCTGCGGTTCTCTGCCAAAGGATGCCCAGGTATCTCCTGCATCGCCTTGTGGCAGTGGGTGACGGAATGGGAAGGAATGGAGCACTGACCACGATGGAATTCCCTGTTGGAAAAGATTTCTCCGCTACTCACCGCCGCCGGCTGCTATATTCTGGCCCGGACTTATGCCGGGAAAGCCCTCAGACTCTTCAGCTTCTGCTCCCTCCCCAGGGAGCGGGCACTTTGCCGTCACGCACTGGAGCATGGTGCTCCGGGCGGGAAAGGCGGAAGCGCCGGGCGCTACGGAGGCACTGGAAAAGCTGTGCCGTGCCTACTGGTATCCGGTGTATGCGTGGATCCGCAGCAAGGGCCACGGCGCGGAGGCGGCGCAGGATTTGGCGCAGGAGTTTTTCGCCTCGCTGCTGCGGCGGGATTCGCTGGCGGGAGTGGACCGCGAGAAGGGGCGCTTCCGCACGTTTCTCATTCGCAGCATCCAGTATTTCCTGACGGATCAGCACCGTGCGGAAACCGCAGCCAAACGCGGCGGGGGCACGAGCCTCATCGAGTGGGACGGGCTCAGCCCCGCGGCGCGCTATGCGCTGGAACCCGCCACGGACGATGCGCCCGACACCGCCTTCGACCGCCGCTGGTGTCAGGTGCTCATGGTCCGCGCTTTCCAGCGAATGGAGGATGAGCAGCAGGCAGCAGGTCGCGGTGAGACCTTCGCCGTGCTGAGGGAATTCATCGGCGGCGCGCCGGATGCGGGTGACTACACCCTGGCCGCGCAGGCACTGAGCCTTTCCCAAAACACCATCGCCGCCACGGTGCGGCGTCTGCGTCTGCGCTGCCGCGAGATCATTCTGGAGGAAGTCATGGAGACCGTGGAGACGCGCGAGGAGGCGGAGGCGGAACTGCGCGCGCTATTTCGATCCTGATGCCGTCATCCTGCAACGCCATTCCCGATAGTGCCTGCGTGAACGAAACTGAACGAACCAACTGCCGCCGCTGCGCCGCCCCGCTGTCCGCGGGCGTGCCGGGTGGATTGTGCGCGGCGTGTCTGGGGGGCGACTTGTTCTCGGACGAGCCGGATCCGGTGCCCTTCACCCACATCGGGGACTATGAACTGCTGGAGGAAATCGGGCGGGGCGGCATGGGCCTGGTGTACCGGGCGCGGCAGGTTTCGGTGAACCGGGCAGCGGCGGTGAAGCTGATCCTCACCGGGCCGCTGGCATCAGTCGTGGAACGGCAGCGGTTTGTGGCCGAGGCGGAAGCGGCAGCGGCGCTGGACCATCCTGGAATCGTGGCGGTGTATGAGGCTGGCGAGGAGGACGGGCAGCCGTTCTTTGCCATGCAGTTGATCGAAGGCGAGAGTCTTTCGGCCCGGCTTGCGCGAGGTGCGGGATGCAAGCCGAAGGAGGCGGCGGAACTCATCCGGCGCACGTCGCTGGCAGTGCAGCACGCGCACGAGCGTGGATTTCTGCATCGGGATTTGAAGCCGGGTAACATTCTCCTGGATGCCGCGGGGGCACCGCATGTGACAGACTTTGGCCTCGCCCGGCGGATGGATGATGAGTCGAAGCTAACGCTGACGGGAGCGGCAGTGGGCACTCCCAGTTACATGGCGCCTGAGCAGACCGACACGCGCCGCCCCCCGACGACGGCGGTGGATGTGTATGGCCTGGGTGCCATTCTTTATGAGCTGCTGAGCGGACATCCCCCGTTCCGGGAGAAATCGCTGCCGGAGTTGTTCGTGGCCATTCGGGAAAAGGAGGCGGCATCCATTTCAGCAGTCAGATCGGAAGTGGACCGCGACCTCGACATCATCTGCCGGAAGTGTTTGGAGAAAGAGCCCGCGCGCCGCTATCGCTCATCGCAGGCGCTGGCGGATGACCTTCAGCACTGGCTGAGCGGCGAGCCGATCAGCGCACGCCCTGTGGGGAAAACAGAACGTCTCGTGCGCTGGTGCCGGCGGCGTCCGGCCATCGCGGGACTGGCGGCGGCGGCGGCGGTTTTCTTTTTGGCTGGACTCACCGGCATCGTCTGGCAATGGCGGCGAGCGGACAAAGCCGCAGACAGCGCGACCGCCGCACAGCATGACGCCGAGGCGCGGGCGCATGACGCGCGGACGGCACTGTATGCCGCGGATATGAATTTGTGTCAGGCCGCGCTGAAGGCGAACAATCTGGGCCGCGCGCGCCGGCTGCTGGATGCGCACCGGCCCGCACCTGGAGCATCGGATCTTCGCGGCTGGGAATGGCGATACCTCTGGGCGCAGTGCCGCAGCAGCGCATCGGCCGTGCTGCCCACAGCAAAGCAGGAAGTGCGCGGCGTCCTCTGCTCCCTGGATGGTGCGACCGCAGTGAGCAACGACGACCACGGGCGGCTGATCTTCTATGACATCGCCTCCCGCAGTGCGCTCAAAAAGTATCGCAGCGGATTCGCCGGAGGGCCACTGACGCTGGCTCCGGACGGCCTGTCCTTCCTCTGCCCCGTGACGGCCAACTTGTGCGAGATATGGGATTTCTCGCCGAAGGTGATTCAGAAGCTGCCGCTGACCAGCCACCTCGCAGCCTCGGCCTTCAGTCCGGACGGCACGCTGGCCGCAGTGCAGTGCTTCGATGGAACCGTGCGCGTTTTCCACTGCCCGTCTGCGGCAGTGAGGCACGAGTTCAAGCTGCCGCCGATCATCGCGGGACAGGCCGGAGCCGTCGCGTTCGTCCCCGGCGATCCCCTGCGCCTGGCTGTGGGCAGTGAGGCTGAAGTCCGGCTCTACCGCTGCGATGACTGGAATCTGGAGCGGTCATGGACGGCACATAAGGGTGACTTCATCTCGGCGCTCGCCGTTTCACCTGACGGCACGCGCCTCGCCACTGGCGCGTGCTTTTCTGATGCCGCCGTGCGGGTCTGGGACACGGCCACCGGCGAAAAGAAGGCGCATCTCGACGGCCACACCTCATGGATCTCCGCGCTGCTCTTCGCGCGCGACGGGTCCGCGCTCTATTGCGCCTCGGCGGACCAAACGATCTCTGTGTGGCGCACGGACAAGTGGATCCGCGAGGCGGAACTGCGCGGACACACCGACGAAGTGTGGGGCCTCAACTTCGCCGGCGACGGACTCATCAGCGCAGGAAAGAACGGCGAGATCATGCTCTGGCCGGGGGGCTCTTCTTCGCAGGCCACGGGGCGTTTTCAGTTTCCCCCGGACACACTCTCCGTGCTGGATGCCGGCACCACCGGCGACCTGCTGGCGATGCGCCCGGGCTTCATCACCCGCTGGAAACCCGGCACCTGGCAGCGCGGCGCAGAGTATCCGCTGCCGGGCGGCACCATGCAGGTGAGCAACACCGGGATGCTCGCCATCCGCCGCCCTGACGACAAAGTCCAGGTGCTCGACGGCAGTGCGGAACCACCGCAGACCGTGGCGGAACTGGAAATGCCGCCCTTTTCCCAAATGCAGGCCGACAGCGCCGGGCGCTGGCTCGTCTTCCGGCACGAAGACAACAGTTTCACCCTCTACGACATCGCCGCCCGCCGTGCGCAGCGGCTCACGGTGGAGGGTAATCTGCGCTCGGTATTGTTCGATGATCGCGCCATTCAGATCATCGCGTGGATTTACCGCGAGGAGACTAAGGACTACGCCGTGCTCCGCTATGATGTGGCCGGTGCCCGCTGGCTGCCCGCAGAGCCATCTTTGGGCATCCCCGGCAAGGTGCGGTGCGATGACCAGTTCCGCTGGATGGCGAAACTGGATGGCAGCCGTGCGATGCTGGCCAGAGTTTCGCCATTCGAAAAGGTGCTGGAGTTTGACCAGGAAAACAGCGAGCCCTGCGTCTGCTTTTCACCGAACAGCCAGTGGCTCGCCATCGCCAATGAAGCCGCGTGGGCCCGGCTCTGGCGGTTGCCGGAAAACGGCGTGCCCGCCGAGCCGCGCATTCTCCGCGGCCACCTCAACGCCATCTTCAGCATGGTCTTCACGCCGGATTCCAGCCGTCTCGTTACCCTCTGTGCCAACCGCGAGGCCGCCAAATTCTGGGATCCGGAGAGCGGAGTCGAACTCCTCACCCTCTCCGGCGAAGGCACCATGCTCTTGTTCTCCCGCTTTACCCAAAACGGAGAGACCCTCCTCGCCAGCCGCCCGGGCCAGGGAAACGTCTGGCAAGCATGGCACGCGCCCTCCCTGGAGCGGATCGCGGAAGTGGAAAAAAGGAGCGGCTGGTAAATTTCAGCGTCATCGCCGCGCGGGGATGCCGATGGAGGGGGCGTAACCATCCACCATTCCATGAAACCATCCGCCTTCCACTCTCTGCTCGCTGCTCTTTGTCTCTGCGCCGCCCCCGTGCTGGCCGCTCCGGCTACTTCGTTCAACTACCAGGGCTACCTGGCGGAGAGCAACGGGGCCGCGTCCGGCTCGTATTACTTTCAGTTCGCCGTCTTTGGGGCCACCACCGGCGGCACAGCGCTGGTCACCGTCGCTCAGGCTGCACCGCTGGTGGTCAACGCCGGCTACTTCAATACTGTGATCAATCACAGCACCGTGCCCGCCCTCTTCGCCGACGGACAAGTGAAGTATCTGGAAATCCGCGTGAAGAAAAACGCGGGCGATGCCTACACCACGCTGACGCCGCGCCAGGAAATCCACCCTGCGCCGATGGCGCAGAATGTGGACGGCCTGCTCACGCGGAACAACGTCTTCACCGGGAACAACGCCTTCAGCGGGTCCACCAGCTTCGCTGGCGGCACGGTGAGCGGCGGCACATTCAACAGCATCAGCCTCACGGGCACCAACCTGTTCAGCGGTGCGAACACCTTCAACGGCACCAGCCTTTTCAACAGCAGCCCCACCTTCAATAATAACGCCACTGTGATGGGCGACCTCCTGCTCAGCGGCGCGGACTCCCAGCTCAACATCACCACGGACTCCGGGTTCCCCGCCACCTTCAACGGCTCCAGTTTTGGTGGCACATGGATCACCATCATCAATCAGCGCAGTGTGCTCTCAAACACGGACACCCCCCAGGAGTGGAATTTCATCGCCACCGGCGTGGATAACGGCGAGGGGCCGCGCAAATTTCTCCTGCGCGACGGCACGGCGCAGGCGGTGCGCCTCACGGTGGATGAACAGGGCGATGTGGGCATCGGCACCACCAATCCCCAGGCAAAGCTGGACATCGCCACCGGCAACAACCGCAGCCTGCGCATCAAAGACGACCTCGTGCCCACCCTCGAAGCCACCGGCGGTGCGGGCGATGCCCTGCGCGGCTACATGCGGGTGCGCAATGTGATGGAGGTTTTCCCCCGTGCCGACGGGACCGCGCCCGGCAAGGTGGATGTGCGGAACACCGCCGGCTCGCCCACCATCACCCTCGACGGCGGCACGGGCGTGGTCACTGCTGCCGCCGTCTCCGCGGCCAACATGCCGGCCATCAAATATGCGCAGCTTGCCGTCTCGCAGCGCAGCGGCTCCGTCGGCGGCTACATCAACAGCCAGCAGAACAAGGACATGGACAGCATAGATGTCACTGCGCCCGCCGCCGGTTTTCTGATGGTACAGGCCATGGTGCAGACCGGGGCCTCCGGCGGCAACTCGCTGGACACTGGAGCCTACTTCAAACTGCTCGCCGGCCCGCCCGGCGGGACCATGACCGAGCAGATCGAAAACGCATCCGTCACTTCAAACAACGGCAGCTACATCACCATCCCCATCACCTGGGTCATCCCGGTCACCGCAGGGCAGGCCGTTCGCCTGACCACCAATCTCTACAACCGCGGCGGCTCCTCCTGGAGCTACTACAGCCACACCCTGCACGCGCTCTTCATCCCCAACGAACTCTAACCGCCCACCCCTATGCATCGCACCACACTCACCTTCTCCTGCACCGCCGCTCTTGCCGCCGCCCTGCCCTCCCTGGCGGAGGCGCAGACGTTTGCCATCACCCGCAGCGTCATCGCCACAGGCGGCGGCACCAGCAGCGGCGGCGTCTTCAGCGTCACCGGCACCACCGGCGAGACCGGCAGCGGCAGCCTGCTCTGCTACGGCGGCAAGTTCGATCTCGCGTCCGGCTTCTGGGCCTGGCGGCCTGCCGTTGTCTGGCCGGAAGCGCGTCCGCTGGGCGTGACTCTCGTCGCGGGCGGCTATACGACCGGCGTGGAATGGCGCCCGTCCCGCCCGGGGTGGCGTGTCGAGTATTCCCGCGACTTGATACAATGGGCCACCGTCCTGAGCCCCACGGCGGAGCTGCCGCTGGGTGCCCTGACCGTCGTAGCCTCCGGGCCAGTGGCACCGCGGGTTTACTGGCGGCTCGTCCGTCTGCCAAACTGACGGCCACGCACTCCAGGTTGGTCCTACTTCCCTTTCTTTTCCTTCTTCTCTGCCGCCGGTGCTTTAGCGGTGGAGACGACGCGCACGGCTGTGGCGGCATCTGCGCCAAGGTATTGTTTTGCCAGACGGTTAATGTCCTCAACGGATACCGTTGTGAAATCAGCGATCATGCTGCGAGCCCAGTCGAGGCGCTCGGGCTTGGACTGCGAGGGCGTGACGACGGTGCTGAGCCAGTAGGTGTTGTTGCGGCGCTGCTCCTCCAGGGAGGTGAGCAGCGGCTTGCGGGCGCGGTCAAGTTCGTCGGCGGTCGCGCCCTTGGCAGCGAGTTCGGCACCGAGTTTGCGGGCGATGTCAGTCAGATCTTTCGCGTCCTTCGCATCGGCAGTCATCATGGCCATGAGTTGA
>JANOZA010000508.1:0-6695 GCA_031429155.1 Verrucomicrobiota bacterium
CTCGGTGGCGACGTCGTTTACTTTTCCGAAGCAGAAGACCGGCGCGTCGTATGGTCAGGGCCGGCGGCTGGAGGCGCAGCCGGTGATGCCGTCGTCATCTGCGAAGTTCAGGGCGATGACGGATGGCTTACTGGCGTTGACGTGGACACAGCCGGACTTTGCGGACGGAGCGTGGACGAGCGGCGCGGCGGCGATTGGCTATGACGACGGCATTGACAGCATTGGCGTCGCGTTGCAGGGTTACTGGAAGTTCGTCTGCGCCTGCGGCTAGGTGGCGGTGGATACCGGCGCGCGCGGCATCAATGGCGCGCTCGTCGGCGGCGCGGCGTTCACGGCTGACGGCGGCGGGCGCTCGGGACTGCCCGGCGATCGCGCGCTGGACCTCGGTGCAGGCGACGGCGGGCGCTATGTGGCGTGGAGTCAGGCGGCGAGCGGTGCGTTCGATGCGCTGACGAACAACAACAAATTCACGCTGAGCGTGTGGACTTACGGCGGCGCGATTGCACCCACGCAGGGGTATCTTTTCAACATGGGCAGCCAGACCGATGGCGGCGGCACGCGCACCGCTCTCGTGCATCTGCCGTGGACGGACCAGAACATTTATTGGGACACCGGCGGCTGCTGCGGCGGCGATACGCGCATGTTCAAGCTGGAGCCAAACACCGCGCGCTGGAGGGGCGCGTGGAATCACTATGTCTTCGTCAAAGACGGGGACCGCAAAGAGATCTGGCAGAATGGCGTGCTCTGGCACACGGCGTCGAACAACGCGCCCCTCACCCTCGTGCGCAGCTTCCTCCTCGGCACCGCTCAGCCGGGACTCATGGATGAACTCGCGCTCTGGGCCGGCGCTCTGAATGCCACGCAAATCCAGGCGCTGGCCGCCCGCACGGCCGCGCCGGATTCGTTCAACACCTTCGCGCCGGAGGTGCAGCACAACGCGCGCGCGGCCATGCACGGGATCACACCCTCGGCCATGCTGCGGGTGCCGTTCACGCTGACGAGCCCGCCGGCGTGGGACGAACTCTGCCTGCGCGTGCGCTATGACGATGCGTTCGTCGCTTATCTGAATGGCGTGGAAGTCGCGCGTCGAAATGCGCCAGCCAGCGTCGCGTTCAATTCGCTCGCGCTCACCAACCGCAACAAAGGCGCGGTGACGGGCAGCGCAGAAGATATCAACATTTCATCATCGCTCCCGCTGCTGCGTACGAATGGTCAGTCGAATGTGCTCGCTATTCACGGACTCAACGACGCGGTGAGCAGCCCGGAGTTTTTCATCGAGCCGCAGCTCACGGCATATCGGCTGCTGCCAGGCCGGCACTTCTCGCCGCCCACGCCGCGCGCCACGAATGACGCGGGCTTCTCCAACTACGTGCTGGATACCAGCTTCACCGTGGACCGCGGATTCTACGACACGCCGCAGACGACGACGATCACCACGCTGACGCCGGACAGCACGCTGCACTACACGCTCGACGGCACGCTGCCAGGCCCGGGAAATGCCGCGAGCACCGCCGTTCCGTCCGCGCCTGGCGGGACGCCATCGGTCACGCTGAACATCGCCACTACCACGGTCCTGCGCGCGATCGCCACGCGCGCCGACTGGATGCCGACGAATGCCGACTCCCACACCTATCTTTTCGCCAACAGCATCGCAAGTCAGCCCGCCGCACCGCCCGGCGTGCCGGCGACTTGGGGCGTCTACGGTGGCTACGGCCCGCAGATTGGCCAGCCGATGATCGCCGACTACGCGATGGATCAGCGCGTCGTCACCGGCGCGCTGCCGGGCCACACCGTGCGCGATGGATTGCTCGCGCTGCCCGCCGTTTGCCTCTCGCTGCCAAACGCAGACCTCTTTGATGCCACGACGGGCATGTATTCCAACAGCCCCAATCAGGGCGGCGAATGGACGCGCCCCGCGAGCATGGAAATCATCTATCCCGACGGCACGCGCGCGAACATTCAGGCAAATTTCGGCCTGCGCATCCACGGCGGCTTGAGTCGGCAACACTGGCACTCGCCTAAGCACAGCTTCACGCTCAGTTTCAAAACCCAATTCGGCCCCGGCAAACTCGACCACAAACTCTTCGACGACACGCCCGTGCGTCAGTGGGACGAACTCGTGCTCCGCGCGTCGAGTACCGATTCCTTCGCCGTCGAATACGTCGGTCCCAATGAGTATCCCAACGATCGCGCCAGCTATCTGCGCGATCCGTGGATGAAGGACAGCTTCGCCGCGATGGGACAGCCGACCGGCCACAGCCGTTACGTGAATCTCTTCCTCAACGGCCTCTACTGGGGCCAGTATAACCTCGCGGAAATCTACGTGGAGTCGTGGCATGAGGAGAACTTCAGCGGCGCGAAGGAGGAGTATGATGTCGTGAAGGATTTGAACGAACTCGAGAGCGGAAGTCGCACTGACTGGGACGCCGCCCTGACACTGGCGGCCGCCGGATTCCCCGACGATGCCGCCTTCTACCGCATCCAGGGCCGCAATGCCGACGGCACGCGCAATCCCGCGCTGCCCGTGTATCTCGACATGGCGAACCTCATTGATTACATGATCCTGCACATCTACGCGACGGCCCGTGACTGGCCGGTGCACAACTGGTGGGGCGGACGCCGCCGCGGGCCAGAGAGCAGCGGCTTCAAGTTCTATCCGTGGGACCAGGAGATCACGAATTTGAATCTCGCGTGGGTGAATACCTACAGTGGCGGCTCGTGGTTCGAAGAAGTGAACAGCCCCGGCACGCCCGCGGCCTTTTACGACACGCTGCGGCTCAACACACGCTTCCAGCGAGAGTTCGGCGACCGCGTGCAGGCGGTGTGTTTTGGCAATGGTCCGCTCACGCCCGCCACTTGTCAGGCCCGCTGGCTGGCGCGGCAGATGGAGACGGACCAGAGCATCGTCGCCGAGTCCGCGCGCTGGGGCGATGCCCGCCAGGCGAACGTCTATACGCGCGAAGGCAACTGGCTGCCGGAGATGAACTGGGTGGCGAACACCTGGTGGGCGGGCAATCACCCGCAGGCGCTCGCGCGCTTCCGCCGCGTCTCGCTCTTCCCGAATGTCGTCGCGCCAACGATGAGCCAGCAGGGCGGCGACATCGCGGCGGGATTCCAACTCACGCTCACCGCGCCCGCCGGCACCATTTATTACACGCTCAACGGCGCGGAGCCGATCTCGCTCAACGGCGTCGTCGCGCCGACCGCTGTCGCCTACGGCGGAGCCATCACGTTGAATGCCGACACCTTCGTGAAAGCGCGCGTCCTATCCGCCGGCAGCACGTCCGCGCTCACCAGCGGCACGTTTGTCGTCGCCGTGCCCGCGAGCGCGCTGAACCTCGTCGTTTCCGAACTGCACTACCATCCGGCGACGGGCGGCTTTGAGTTCATCGAATTCCTCAACGCGGGCGCGTCCGTCATTGATCTCGGCGGCGTCACCTTGTCGGACGCCGTCGCCTTCACCTTCCCCGCCGCCACTAAGCTCAATCCCGGCGAGCGACTCATCGTCACCGAAACCGGCGGCACCTTCCCGCCCGCCGTGCGCAACGCCGGAGCCTACACCGGCAAGCTCGCCAACTCCGGCGAAACCCTCGTCGTCACCGCCGCGAACGGCGCGCCCATCCTCACCATCACCTACAGCGACACCGCCCCCTGGCCCCCGGAAGCCGACGGCACCGGCACCAGCCTAACGCTCATCCGTCCCCACACACGCCCCGATCCCAACGTCGCCGCCCACTGGCGCGTCAGCGCTGTCCCCGGCGGCACGCCTGGGAGCACGGATGCCACCATCTTCACCGGTAGTCCCACCGCCGACGCTGACCTCGACGGCCTCACCGCCCTGCTCGAATACGCCCTCGGCACCAGCGACACCGTGCCCACGCCGTCACCTATCATTGTCGGTCCAGGCCTCATCATCAGCGTCCCCCGCAGCCTCACCGCCGAAGACGTCGCGCTGGTTCTTCAGATTTCCAGCAGCCTCACTTCGTGGAGCACTGCGGTTGCCGTCGCCGTCGCCCAGCCCGGTTACTCTCCCGCCGTCTGGCAAATCACCCCGCCCCCCGGTGCCACGCGCGCCTTTGTCCGTGTGCTCGTTGTGCAGTGGTAGCACGAGTCGCTTGGCGCCTGGTGGGTAATGCGCGGGGGCCGGTTGTCGCAATTTCACGGGAATGACCTCTCCGCTGGCGTGGAGGGCGCAGGGCGGTAGCGGCTGCGTGAACATATGCCTGCCCACCCGTTGCTCGACCGCCTGCCTTCTTCAAAAGACTGCACGGCGGATGAATTGCTCGACCGCTTCCTCGACTACGCGGCGGAGAAGAAGCTGTCGCTCTATCCGGCGCAGGAGGAGGCGATCCTGGAACTGTTCGAGGACCGGAACGTGATCCTCAACACGCCGACGGGCAGCGGCAAGTCGCTGGTGGCGGCGGCGATGCACTTTCGCTCGCTGGCTCAGGGGCGGCGTTCCGTTTACACGTGTCCGATCAAGGCGCTGGTGAATGAGAAGTTCCTCGCGCTGTGCCGGGATTTCGGTCCGGAGAATGTGGGCATGGCCACGGGTGACGCGACGGTGAACCGCGATGCGCCGATCCTGTGCTGCACGGCGGAAATCCTGGCGAACTACGCGCTGCGTGATGGTGAGGCGGCACCGTTTCACGAGGTGATCATGGACGAGTTTCATTACTACTCGGATCGTGAGCGCGGCGTGGCCTGGCAGATACCGCTGCTGACGATGGGGGCGTCGCGCTTCCTTCTGATGTCGGCGACACTGGGGGCGACGGAGTTTTTCGCGAAGGAGCTGACGCGCCTAACGAAGGCGGAGACGACAGTGGTGTCGGGCCGGGAGCGGCCGGTGCCGCTGGAGTTCAGTTATGTGGAGACGCCGGTGGATGTAACGATCCAGACGCTGCTCGATGAATGCCGTGCGCCGGTGTATGCGGTGCATTTCACACAGAACGATGTGGCGGAGGCGGCGCAGAATCTGATGAGTCTGAGCTTCTGCACGCCGTCGGAGAAGGCGGCGCTTAAAGAGGCGATGAGTGGATTCAAGTTCGCCAGCCCTTACGGCAAAGAGATGCGGAAGTATCTCTCGCACGGAATCGGCATTCACCACGCGGGCCTGCTGCCGAAGTATCGTGTGCTGGTGGAATCGCTGGCGCAGCGGGGACTGCTGAAAGTCATCTGCGGCACGGACACGCTGGGCGTGGGAGTGAACGTGCCGATCCGCACCGTGCTGCTCACGCGGCTGACGAAGGCGGAGACGACGGTGGTGTCGGGCCGTGACCGGCCGGTGCCGCTGGAGTTCAGCTACGTGGAGACGCCGGTGGACGTAACGATCCAAACGCTGCTCGATGAATGTCGCGCGCCGGTGTATGCGGTGCATTTCACGCAGAACGATGCGGCGGAGGCGGCGCAGAATCTGATGAGTCTGAGCTTCTGCACGGCGTCGGAGAAGACGGCGCTCAAGGAGGCGATGAGTGGATTCAAGTTCGCCAGCCCTTACGGCAAAGAGATGCGGAAGTATCTCTCGCACGGCATCGGCATTCACCACGCGGGCCTGCTGCCTAAGTATCGTGTGCTGGTGGAATCGCTGGCGCAGCGCGGACTGCTGAAGGTCATCTGCGGCACGGACACGCTCGGCGTGGGAGTGAATGTGCCGATCCGAACCGTGCTGCTCACGCGGCTGACGAAGTATGACGGTGAGAAAACGAAGACACTGACAGCGCGGGACTTTCACCAGATCACCGGCCGCGCCGGGCGGAAGGGGTTCGATGACATCGGCTACGTCCTGGCGCAGGCGCCCGAACATGTGGTGGAGAACCGGAAGATGGAAAACAAAGCCGGCGGCGATGCGAAGAAGCTGCGGAAGATGGTGAAGGCCAGACCTCCGGAGGGCTTTGTGGGCTGGGGCCCGGAGACCTTTACCAAACTCCAGGCCGCAACGCCGGAGCCGCTGCTCTCGCGCTTCCAGGTGAGTCACGGGATGCTGCTCCAGGTTCTCAGCCGTGATGGCGACGGCTGCCGGGCGATGCAGCAGTTGGTGCGCGACTCTCACGAGACGCCCGCCGCGAAGAAGCAGCACCGGGACCGCGCGTGGCAGTTATTCCGCGCACTGGTGGACAGAAGGATCGTGGAGATCACACCAGGCGGGGATCGAAAGCTCCGCGTGAATGTCGAACTCCAGGATGACTTTTCCCTGAACTACACGCTGTCGCTCTATCTCATAGACACGCTCGCGCTCATTGACCCCGCTTCTGCGACGTATGCCGCTGACGTGATGACGCTGTGCGAAAGCATTCTGGAAAACCCCGACATCATCCTGCGGCGTCAGCTCGACAAAGTGAAGACGGAGGCCATGAACACGATGAAGGCCGACGGCGTGCCCTACGAGGAACGCATCGCGAAGCTGGAGGAGTTGGAGTATCCCAAGCCGTGCCGCGATTTCATTTACCGAACGTTCAACGCCTTCTCGGATGCGCACCCGTGGGTCGGTCAGGAGAACATCCGGCCCAAGAGCATCGTGCGGGAGATGTTCGAGAACTTCCGCACCTTCGCGGACTACATCAACGACTATGATCTGCATCGCGTGGAGGGCGTGCTGCTGCGGCATCTTTCCAGCGTGCATAAGGTGCTCGCGCAGACGGTGCCCGATTCATTCAAGACGGAGGCCGTGCAGGAAATGGAAGCCTGGCTCGCCGGCG
>JANOZA010000509.1:0-14120 GCA_031429155.1 Verrucomicrobiota bacterium
CCGATGGTGAGCGGCTGTCCGCCGATGGTGAAGGCGGCGACGCCCACATTGTAGGAGAGCTGGTTGATGCTCCAGAGCACGTCCACATTCGGCGAAGTCCGCGCGCCGGTGCCGAAGGCGACATTCGCCGTGCTGTTATTCACCGGCGCGACATTGGCCGACCAGTTGGCTCCGGTGCTCCAGTTGTTGTTCGCCCCCTCACTGTCCCATGTCTGCGCGTGCAGTGAACAGGTGGCGGCGAGACACAGCAGACCAGTCAGGCAAATGGCGGGACGGGCGGAAGAGTGGAGGATGGTATTCATAAATGGGCGGGGCGAATCATTCGCCTCACAGACTGCTTCGGAATTTCCCGGCCCGCGGTGTCCAAAAAACTTTTCATGTGGAAAGCGGGCCGGCGGATGGCCTGAGAGCGCGCTTGAGAAGGGGCTGACTGGAGCCTGCTGGTTGCGCAGCCCGGCAGTCCGGAAGCAAGCCGTGCCTTGTGCGCCTGGCCGCGGGGATCAGGGATCGGCGAGCTTGCGCTTCTGCCACATATTCAGCAGGTAGCAGCCGTCTATGTCGTAGGCATTCCACACGGCATCTTCGCCGACGCCTTTTCCCCAGCCGGCATTGACGCGGAAGAAACGGGTGGTGGCGGACCAGAGAACGGTGTTGTTGACCTTGATCTCGAAAACGGTCTTCCGGTAGCGGTAGGCCACGGCATAGTGCCAGTGCTCCATGTAATAGACGCCGCCGGGGCGTCCGGCCTTGATGGCATTGGCCACATGCACGCCGGCCTCGTCCCAGTCGTCGCCCCAGACATCATTTTCCCACTGCGCGCCGCCGCCGTTGAGCGGGCCGCCGGGATCCTGCGCGACGAAGAGGGGCAGGAAGTCGCTGGCGGCGAGGTCGAGATAATCTATGAGCGTGCTGCCCACATCCCATGGCAGGGAAGAGCCGGAGCCGTTGTGCGGCCAGCAGGCCACGTTGCATTCGTCTTTCAGATAGTCGTACCAGTCAACCATGCGGCCCATTGGTGAGCCAGTGATATAGACGGAGGGAGAGTCCACTTCGCGCAGGCTGGCGCGGCGCACGGCCAGGGAGTCAGAGAGGGTGCGTTCCCAAAAAGCCCCGGGCACGTTCTGATTGTGCTCGGCCCAGGCGATCATGATGGCCAGCATGACGGGGCCGCAGCCCACGGAATCGCACCAGCGCCCGAGGTCTGCGCGCTGAGAGAAGCGCGGCTGCTGGGCTCCGGTGCCCGCCTCCCACAACCTGGAATGCGAACTCAGAGGCGTGGCGCCACCGCGCGGCTGCGGTCCCGCGCTGCGCACCTGGACGAGAAACCGCTGCGGCATGCCGGTGGCCGCGAAAAGTGTCAGGCGATAAGCTCCGGGTACGACGCCCTGAATAGTGAGGCCGCCGCCCGCGCCGGCCAGCGTGATCACGGCGGGCCGCGCCGTGTCTTCGTCATCGAGCAGGTAGCGGGTGAACGTCTGCCCTTCCAGAAACGATTTTGTCTCTCCCGCCGTGATGGCCAGCGCGGGCGCCCGGCCTTCCAGCGCGAGCCAGTCGAACTCGATGAGCGCCTCGCGTTGCGCGCGCCTCGCCCGGAGAAAGGCGCTGTTGTTATAGCCGGCCACCAGGGCGCGGAAGCTGGGGTAGTCATTGGCCGGAGCACCGCGCGGTGCGGCGGGCAGCGGAGGATTTTCCCTCGCTTCCGAATCCCATGTGTAGCTGACGCGCTGCGTCCCGTCGGCGTAGGTCTGCTCGGGGAAAATCATGGGGAAGAGTCCCCGCTGGCCGAGCAGATCCCCGGACGCATTCTCCGCCGTCAGGCACATGGGGCCGAACCTCCGGATGCTCTGAACCGGCCCGCTGCGGCAATCGGAGAGCAGCACTTCGCACGGCGTCACGCCTTCCGTGGCATAGCCGACGATGGGCGGATTCTTCCGGCTGAGGCTGGCGAGAATGAAGCCCCGGTCCCGCGCGAACGGCTCACCTTCCGCCGCGGGGAACAGGCCACCCGGTGCCGGCGGCGGGCAATCCGCCACGAGCTTGATCTCCACCATGTCCGGCACGCCGGTGTCATTCCATGCAGAGGTCACGGGGGTGACAAAGGGCGCCATGCGCGCGCCGAGCCAGCCTCCCGCTTCCTCTGATCCATCGCCGGCGATGGCCTCGAACGTCCGTTGCAGCAGCACCTTCGTCTCCGCCGGCAGGGAATCGAGCGTGCGCACCGGCACGCTCGCGCCACCGCTGCCGCCCGCGGCCCCGCCCTGACTGATGAGCAGCCGGAAGAAAGCGTGCGGCGCATCGGTGGCGACAGAGACCGAGCCGTCGGCCTGGATACGGAGTTGCTCCGCCGGGATGGAGGAATACGGGCCCGCGGGAGAGTCGGCCCATTCGTAGCGCAGATCGAGCTGAGCCCCGCGTGCCAGGAGCGCGCCAAAGGACAGCGCGGCTATCGTTGTTATCAGAGTGACGTTCATGGATGGGGTCAGTTCCGGGCGATGGAGTAAGGTGTGGCGGAGTGAGTTTTCATAAGCAGACGGGCGAACAGGACGCCTCACCAGCCTGCTTCGGAATTTCCCGGCCCGCGGTGTCCAACTTTTTTCGCCGGCTCAGAATCCCGGTGCCAATCCGGCTGCGCGGAGAGCCTCGCGCAGCGCGGGCAAATCCCAGCGCCACACAGTGTTGCTGCGGGTGCCGGCGTAGAGACGTTCGCGGGCACTGTCGTAGCGCACCGAGGTGCAGGCGGCGGCGTCCGGCAGCGGGAAATTCGCCAGCGGGCGGGCGGATTCCGTGTCCACAAGCGTGAGCAGCAGCGGGTCGGTGTCGAGCACGAGCGTTTTTCCGTCGGCGGCAAAGGAGGCTGCGCCCCATTGCCGCGCGGCTCCCTGGCGCGGGCGCGTCCAGTGTTCGCGCCAGGTGCCGGTTTCCATGAGCCGCCACTGCGTTTCGCTGCCGAGGAGCAGCCAGCGTCCGTCGGGACTGAAGCAGACGACACCCGTGCCAGGCAGTTCTTTCGCCACCGTGCCAGTGCGGGCCTCCCAAACGACCGCTGTGCCGGACTCCGGAAAACCGCCGGCGATCCATGCGCCGTCCGGACTGACTGCGAGCGCGCCGCTGCCGCCGGGGCCGCCTCCGGCACCCGGCTGCGACGAAGCGCGGCGGCCAGGCAGTGCGCGGATGAGTTTCATGTCCGGCCAGCGCGCCGTGCCGTAACGCCCGTCCGCGGACTCCAGGGCAAGGGTGCCGTCCCTGCCAAAACAAAACCGCCGCGGCAGCCATGCGGGATCGCTCTCCACCCGGATGCCGAGAGTGAACGGGCGCACATCGAGCACCGGAAGCGACCCGGCGTTGAGCATCCGAAAACCACTGCTGTCCATCGTTAGCACCATGCCGCCGTCGGGTGTGAACGCTGCGCCGCGGATCCGCTCCGGTCGCGTTTCCAATCCCATTGTTGCGCTGGCATCGATCCTCAGAACCAAATTTTCCGTGGATTCCATGAGCAGCGCCTGGCTGCCGGCGGCGAAGTCAATGTCCCAGGATTCAAACTTCGATCCCACCGGCCCCTTTATCGTCACCACTCCCGCCGCCGGAGCCTTTATCCACCGCAGCAGGCGCCCGGCCGCGTCCACCGCGGCGATCATATCACTGCTGCGGCTGAAGCCGAACCCCGTCAGGCCTGACATTTCGAGATAAACTTCGTTCGTTCCTCCTCCGACGGAAACGCGCGCGAAGCCGTCCTCGCTGGCAGTCAGAAGCGTGAGATCCCTGCCGCTGAACTCAAGGTGGCGCAGCGGCGCACTGTGACGGCGGACGCTCAGAGGGAGCTTGTATTTGGTGTAAGAGCTGGTGAGCAGCAGCTCGCCATTGGCACAGCCGGCGAGGATGCGATTGCCGTCCGCCTGCCACACGCAGCAGGTGATGCGCGACGGTGCCTTGAGGACGGCATAACTTTTCAGCGAGTCAATGAAGACAATGTTCAGCACGCCGCCGCGGCAAATCGCGCCCGACTGCCGCTTGGGATTGGCCACGAAAAAATCCTCCGGCGCCGGCGCGTCGAGGATCACCCGTTCGCTGCTGTCAGCCAGCGTCAGATACACGATGGCTCCGGCGGGATGGTCCTTGCATGGTGCAAGCCGCAGGCTCAGCGCGCGGTCGTCGCTCATGCACACGGGCACGAATCCGTGCGCCGCGGACGCCGTGGTCTGCCATGTTCCGTGCAGCACCGCGCCCGGCGCAGGTGCATTCGGCGGAGTGTCAGACTGATCGGCGGTGAAGTTTTCAAAGCGCCACAGTCGCACCAGTCCCTGCGCGGAATGCACGGCCATGAATCCTCCCGCCGGACTGAACTCCAGCATCTCCGGCGCTCCGTCCTCCGGTTTGCGCGAGGCGGATTCGTCAAAGGAAAGGATCTCCGCGCCGTCGCCGGGGCGGATGATGTGGACCACGCCATCGCGCGCATAGGCCGCGTGCTTCAAATCCGTGCTGAAGGCCGCGGCGTGCGCGCCCGGCGGCAGCGGCCGCGCGCTGAGCGGCTCGAACGACGGCTGCGTGATCAGGGCGATGGCCGTATCGCGGAGTTCGTCTGCGGATTCCGGCGAGGCCGCGCGCTTTACGGCATCCAGTCCGCGGGAACGGCGGCCTGGCTCATGGCTGGCAATCGCGGCGCGCGCCTCTTTCAGTGCCGCGCCACGCTCTTTGGCCTGCCGTTGTGCGGCATTCGCAGCGTCCTTCTGCGTTGTCAGGAAAATGGAACCACCCAGCGCGGCGAGCAGTGCGAGGGTAATGAAACCGAGCGCCGCCAGCACCGGCCTCCGCCGGCACCAGCGCCAGCGGCGGCGCAGGAATCCCGCGCGGCGCGCGCGCACCGGCTCGCCTGCGAGCCAGCGCGTGAGATCATCGGCCAGCGCCTGCGCGGAGGGACAGCGCGCTGCCGGTTCCTTCTCCATGCAGTGCAGACAGATCGTTTCCAAATCATGCGGCACCGCTTCGTTCGCGCGGCGCAGCGGCGGCGGATCGTTCAGTTCCACCTTTTGCAGCATCTCGTGCATCGTCGTTGCCGAGAACGGCGCGCGCCCGGCGAGCAGGTGGTAGAGAATCGCGCCAAGCGCATACACATCCGACGCCGGGCCGGTCTTCGCATGGTCGCCGCGCGCCTGCTCCGGCGGCATGTAAGCCGGGCTGCCGAGCACCTGACCCGTGCGCGTCACTTCCGTGAGGCTGCCGCCGGTCAGTTGTTTGGCCAGTCCGAAATCACTGACAAACGGCGCGCCGTCTTCATCGAGGAGAATGTTCGACGGTTTCAGATCGCGGTGCAGAATGCCGGCGCGGTGCATCACGCTCACCGCCTCCGCCACCGTGCGCATGAGCACCACCGCTTCGCGCGGCGGCATCGCGCCCTCCGCCAGCCGCGCGGAAAGCGTGCGGCCATTGATGAGCGTCATCACCAGAAACGGCACGCCGTCCTGATCGCCCACATCCAGGATGCTCACCAGGTGCGGATGCTGCAAAGCTGCTGCCGCCTTCGACTCCTGCCGAAACCGCCGCAGCATTTCCGGCGTCGCCAGTTCGCCAAAGACCAGCGTCTTCAGCGCCACCTCCGGCCCGCCGTCCGCACGCTGTGCGCGATAGACCACGCCCATGCCGCCGCGCCCGATCTCCTCCAGCAGCCGCCAGTCGCCCATGATCGGCTTGTCGTCAGGAAATCGCTCATCATCCAGCGCGCCGCCCAGCAAACACTGCGGGCACATCAGAGACGGCAGACCCGCGGGGAGCGGGCGCGCGCATTCCGCGCAGACTGCCGGTGATGTCGTAATCCTCATGCTTCACCCTTCGGAAAGCGCCGCCATGAGGTGTCTAATTTCCTGCTCCATCTCTTCGCGGGAGGAAACCGTCTCAGCCACTTCGGCACGGATAATTTCCTCCAGTCGGCGGCGCATCCGGCGGGAGGTCATCTTCACCGCATTCGCAGTCACCCCTAGTCGCTCCGCGAGGATCGTCTGGGAAACCTCTTCGTTTTCCGGCGCAGGAAACAGCCCGGCAAAGATCGCGCCTTTGCCAGCAACTTCGCACTCCGCTCCGAGTTTTACGCGCGCATTTTCCAGCACCTCCAGCGCCCAGCGCCGGTCAAAGGCCCTTTCGGGAGAAATGTCGCCCGGCATCTCCAGTGCCTCGCGCGATTCCGCCGACTCCACATCCAGCGAGAACATCGCACGCCCTCCCCCACGCTTCTGCGCCCGGCTGCGGTCCCATTCATCCAGCAGGAAACTCCGCAGCACCGTCAGAAGCCACGAACGAAAGCGCCCCCGCTCCCGCTGGGCACGCTCGATGACTTGCTGGGTCAGGACTTTCAGAAAAAATGCCTGAGTGAGGTCTTCGGCATCCTCCTGTGACTTCCCGCTTTTCCGTATCCAGGAATATACCGGTCGCCAGTAGGTGCGGCACAGGGTTTCGAGCGCCCGCTCCCGTGCCGGGGTGGCGTCTTTGGCAGCCAGCACCACAGTCCATACCGTCTGCGGGAACACTCCCTGTCCCTGCTCCTGTTGCCAGGCGGTGTCTTCCTTTGCCAGCCGAACGGAGTTTCCCATGCTACCTCCCTAGGACAGCTTCTTCGCTGACGCGACGGGTAATTGATTCTGCGGCCTCAGCCCTTACACCTGTGCCTTGAGCCAGGCGAGGAGTTTGGCATCGTCTTCGCCTGCGGCCCAGACGGCGCGGAGGAAGTCGGCGGCGTGAACGCCGTGCTGTTCGAGGAACCCGCGGTCGCCGCCGCAGCCGTACATGATGTCGGGATGCAGTTCCCCGCGGAGTTTGGCGCGGGCTTTGGTCAGAATGCGCGCCAGCCAGCGGATGCCGCCGAGGCTGGTGTCATCCTTGGACGGAAGGTCGCCGGGCTGGAGCACAGCAGTGCTTTTCTTTCCGTGCTGGATGGTCAGGAAATAGTCACGCCGTGCGGCGGCGACGAGCAGGGCCGTGCCGGGTGTGGGATCGCCGCCATCGCAGTAGTCTTCGATGAAATCGAAAAACTCCCGCGGCTGGCAGCCGATCCCCGCGAGGAACGCGCTCTCAGCCGCAGAGTAATAGCGGCTGTAGTCGCGGCTTCCGCCGTGATATTGGGTGACGCACTTCCCAAAGAGCGCAGAGAATTCCGCGTCCCAGGAATAGTTGGATCCGGACATCTCGATTAGGAATCAGAGGAAGCCGGAGGGGCCGGAGGGGCCGCAGCCGAAACGGCGGGCGAGTGCTCGCCGGGGAGCATGATGCGGAAGACAATCGCCGCGACAGCGCCTCCGCCGAGACAGCCAAGGAGATACACGGCAATGGCCGCGAACTCTTTGCCACCGCTAAGCACGATGCCGAGACCAACAGCGGGATTGAGTGCGCCGCCGGAACCGGCGGCCCCTGCGATGGCACCGCCGCCGATGACGCAAAGTCCGATGGCCAGGCCGTAAAATTGATTATTCGCCAGAGCCTTAGTCGTGGCAACGTGGAGCACCGTCGAAACCAGGAGGAACGTGCCGAGGAATTCTCCGATCAGGCCCTTACCAAAATCAACTTTAGGAGCTGTCCAGTTCTCGCCTCTGCCTTCGGATATAATGCGCCAGATGACGAAGGCCAGCACTGCGCCGGCAAACTGAGCGACGACGTATCCAATAAGGTCTTTCTGCGACGACCGTCCTCTAAGAAACACGGCGAGACTGACGGCAGGGTTGTAGTGTCCGCCTGAGATGTGGCCCATGGCATAGATGCACAGGCAAAGCGTGGCGGCGGCGGCGACGCCGCCTCCGAGGAGGGCGGCGGTGACGAGGAACAGGGTTCCGATGAATTCAGCGAGTAGTTTATTGGTGATCATGGCGGGGCAGAATAGGAAAGGGTCGGAGCACTGGCAAGATTTTTTCTTTGATCCGGCGATTATTCCCAGGGGATGGTATTCAGGGCATCCGCTGCCATGGTGAGGATCCTCCCGGTGCAGCATCCGAAAAGGATGTGGGACTCGTGGGTATCGGGAATGTTGAGGCGGCGGGCGAAACGGTAGAAGGCGCTCTGCCGTTCGAGATACCAAAGCGCTCCAAACTCATTGCCGCCCGGGCCGCGGGGACTGGTTTGGATGGCGTGGATGAATTTCTCGGAGCCGAGCGGTATCGCCTGCACGCCCCAGACCTGCACCATGGTAAAATCGCGCCGGGCACTGAACCAGTTCCAGATGATGCCGGAGATGAGATCGTCGCGGCTGCGGCGGGCGCCCATGGCCACGACATCGTCCTCCGCGCCGTTGATGCCGATCCACTGGCCACTGCCAAAGGCATTTTCGCAACCACGGCGCAAAGCGAGGGAATGGGGCATTCGGCCAGGGAGGATGCTGAAAAACTCATGCGCCATGCGCCCCATGGGCCCCCATGGGATGAGCAGATAATAAGAACTGCCGTGCGCGGTGAGTTCGGCAGCCAGCAGGTGATCGGCCCTCATCTGATCTGCGTCGCGCTGTCTTAGCGACTTCCCGGCATCCGGTTCACTGAGAATGATCGAGCGCACATTAGCGAGTCGCACTGCTCCCATTCCACGGCGCAACTCCTGATTCAAAGCCTCTCGCGCCTCGTCATGCTGGGCGCGGACGGCAAGTGGCAGGTTCTCGTGGTTATCCTGAAGGTAGTCGAGAAGCCCCGTAGCAGGCAGGGCTGCGGCAAGCGATGGAGTGGGGTGCCACGCGTCCTGAACAGTCTCCGGCTCTCTTTCCGGCAGTAACTCAGGAAAGGCGTCCGCGATGCGGAGCCACTCTTCTGCACCCTCCTGACACACCAGGCTGTCGCCATCCGCCCGACCTTCGCGGAGCCACTCGGCGATAGCGTCAGTAACGACCGGTCCAAATTGCCGTCCGCTCGGAAGGCATAGATACCAGCGAACAGATGATGGTGCTGAACCAGCCGGTGGCGGGGCGCTGAGAGACACGGACGGCATCCGAAATACAGTGCCACACTGTCCGCAGGTGAGGGCACGCCCGGCCAGTGCAGCGTCGAAGAGGTATCGCGCTTCACAATTTGTACACTGGAAACAGGCACCCATAAATTCGGAAGAGAAAGCGGACGCAATAACCAGGTTTCGTTGAAAAGCGAAGGAGAAGGCGGCAGGTAACGCAATTTCGATGAATCAACCTGTCGAGTCCCGGACTTGCTCCGCGAAAAACCCTGCGCTAAGGCCGCCGCCGCTGGTCCGCTTTCGTCCACCTGCACTCAACCATTCTCTTCCATGTCATCCTCCAAATATCGCTCCCACAGACTCTTCGGCGCCGACGGCAAATGCTTCGATGTGGCCATAGACCACGGCTTTTTCAATGAGTTCGGCTTTCTCGCCGGCATCGAAGACCTCGGCAAAGCCGTGCGCACCGTCGTCGAGGCTGCGCCGGATGCCATCCAGCTCACAGCTGGGCAGGCGCGGCATTTGCAGAGCATTCCCGGCCGTCAAAAGCCCAGCCTCGTGCTCCGCACCGACGTCGCCAACATCTACGGCAAGACGCCCGCCGAAACGCCGTTCAGCCGAATGATTGAAAACGCGGCCGAAGAAGCCTGCCGTCTCGATGCGGCATGTGTCTGCGTGAATCTCTTCCAAATCCCCTGGGCTTCCGTCGTCCACGACCACTGCATTCAAAACATCATGAAGCTCAAAGTCGAGTGCGACCGTCTCGCCATGCCGATGATGGTGGAGCCGCTCGTCTTCCGCGCCGCAGAGGGCAGCGGCTATGCGGTCAACGGTGATGAGAAAGTTATCATCCCGCTGGTGCGTCAGGCCGTCGAACTCGGTGCCGACATCATCAAGGCCGACCCCACGGACGACGTCAGCATTTACCACAAGGTGGTGGAGTCCGCGTGCGGCATCCCCGTTCTCGTGCGGGGCGGCGGACGCGTGAGCGATGAGGAAATCCTCCGCCGCACTGAGGCACTGATGCAGCAGGGCGTGGCCGGCATCGTCTATGGCCGGAACATTATCCATCACCCGAATCCGAAGGCCATCACCCGCGCTCTCATGGCCGTGGTGCATGAAGGCGCTACGGGAGCTGAGGCGCTCAAGCATCTTCAGTAGCACGTTGCGAATTCCTGCAGCGCTGCCTACCATCGCGCCATGCCCGCAGACAAACAGGTCATCCAGGTTGAGATCAAGGCAGTGCTGCCCACCAGCGGCGGCTGTGCGGTCTTCCTTGGCAATGAGGCGAAGACTTTCGTCATCTACATAGACCATAGCGTCGGTCTCGCGATCACCATGGCGATGCGCCGTGAGCCGCGCGAGCGCCCGCAGACGCACGACCTCATCGGCAGCCTGCTCGCCGGATTCGGTGCGAAAATTGAGCGCGTCATCATCAACGACTTCAAGGCCGGCGTCTTCTACGCGCGCCTCGTCATCGTGGCCGAAAATGAACTCTACGAACGCAAGATACTGGAAATAGACGCCCGCCCCAGCGACAGCCTCGCCCTCGCCGTCGCGGGCCGCGCCCCGGTTTATGTGATCAAAGCCGTCTTCGACGATGCTGAGGACATGAGCAGCCTGCTCAAGCGCATGGAGGAACGAGGCTCGACTTTTCCTACAGACGATGAGCCTCCGCCGATAGTGGGCTGAGAGTCGGGACAGGGCATTTGCATTCCGGCATCCCCCGCGCTACTGCCGCCGCCCGTTTCAATCCCCCAACTCCCACTCCAATGCCCAAGAAGACAATTCGTGATCTCGACCTCGCCGGAAAACGCTGCCTCGTGCGCGTGGACTTCAATGTGCCACTCGACGAAAAAGACGGCCAGATGGTCATCACCGATGACACGCGCATCCGGGAAACGCTGCCGACGATCAATGCGCTGATCGCAGCGCAGGCTAAGGTCATCCTGTGCAGTCACCTCGGTCGCCCGAAAGGTCAGCGCGATCCAAAGCAAAGCCTGCGTCCGTGCGCCGCCGCGCTCAGCGCCATGATCGGCGCGCCGGTGGATTTTGCCGATGACTGCATCGGAGCCGACGCGAAGGCGAAAGCGCTGGCGCTCGCCCCGGGCGGCGTACTTTTGCTGGAAAACGTCCGCTTCCACGCCGGCGAAGAGAATAACGACCCCGCTTTGGCGGAACAGATGGCGGACCTGGCGGAAGTCTATGTGAACGACGCCTTTGGCTCAGCACACCGCGCGCACAGCAGCACCGCGGGCGTCGCGGCGTTTCTGCCGGCCGTTTCCGGTCTGCTCATGGAAAAGGAAATCGCCTGGCTGCACGATGAGTTGGAAGCGCCGGAGCGTCCGTTCGTCGTCATCCTCGGCGGCGCAAAGGTGAACGATAAAATCGCCGTCATTAACCGCCTCCTGGATAAGGCGGACACCATTATCATCGGCGGTGGCATGGCTTACACATTCCGGAAGCTCGTCCAGGGCATCAGCCTGGGCCGCAGTCTTTATAAGCCGGAGTGGGAACCCATTGCTCAGGCGGCGCTCGACAAGGCGAAGGCCCGCGGCGTGAAGCTGCTCATCCCGGTGGATGCCTTGATCACGGACTCTTTCGACTTCGATGCCAAGAAGGTCGGCGCCACGCGCTACACGCAGCCGGGCGAAGGCATTCCCGACGGCTGGGAGGGCGTGGACATCGGCCCGGAGTCGGTGAAACTTTTCGCCGCAGAAATCGCGAACGCCAGAACAGTCATCTGGAACGGACCGATGGGCGTCTTTGAAATCAAGGAATGCTCGAAGGGCACGTTCGACATCGCCCATGCCATCGCCGCCAACCAGAGCGCGAAGACGATCATCGGCGGCGGCGACAGCGTGAAGGCGGTGAAGAAAGCGGGCGTCGGCGACAAGGTGACGTTCATTTCCACCGGCGGCGGCGCCAGCCTTGAACTGCTCGAAGGCAAGGTGCTGCCCGGCGTCGCGGCGCTGGCAGACAAGTAAGGCGCTGCGCCTTGCTTTCGCCCCGGCGAGAAACTATGTAATCGCCATGCCGCTCCCTGGAACTCAGCCACTGCCCGCAGGAATCGTCCTCCGACCCCTGCACGCTGCCGACACGCCGCCGCTCATTGCTGCGGCGATGACGGAGGGGGATACTCCGTCGCTCTTCCTGCTGCGCGAGACGCCGGAGGCGCTCGTGTATGCCGGCGCGCTGACTGATGCCGGAGGACGAGTACTCCAATGGCTGGAAATCTGGGCGCAGCGGCAGACGGGCTCACCGTTCTTCCATTTGGGAAACACCGCGCCGTCTGCGGAGGCGCGTGATGCTCGGTGGAACGATCTCAGAAAGTCATTCGCTGACAGCGGCGATGGCCGGCAGATCCTCACCGGAAACGAAGACGCGCCGGATGCCGCAAAAGCCCTGGGCCTTGAAAACGGTCGTATGTTCATCCGCTGGGCTGCGCCATTTCATGCGGCTGAGTATGCAGCCGTGCTGGCTTCCGGCCAGCTTCCTCCACCAGGGCCCCGGCTCAATGGCGGGACGGCCACCGCTCCCCGTGATGTCCGGCACGTCCCTGGTTTTTACCTGCGCCAGTGGCAGGGCAGCACGCCGCCACTCGCCGAGATCCTCCACCTGAAGCTCTCGCTTCTGCATGGCATTCTCACCGCCGTCGAGTCTGCGACGCGGAGCCGCCGGTTGCCTCTACTGAATCTCAAGACGCGCAGTTTCGGACTCGACTGGTCCGGCGAGCGCGCGGGCCTGGCCCTCTGGAGCGTCCAGCCAGTGCTGGATATTCCCTCCGCCGCCACCCGCTGGCTGGGCGGCGGCGATGGCGACGACCCGGTCTTTCTCCTCGCCGAGGAGCCGGCTGCCAGCATTTACCGCCACCCTGACATCACCGCGCCACGCTTTGTCCGTGGCAATGTCCGGCTCCGCCAACTCAAAACCGCCGGCACCCAGAAGGATTTTCTCGAAACCGAAGGCACTCTTCTACTCACCGAGCCGCTGCCGCGCGCCACGGACACGGTGCTCATCCATTGCCCGCTCGCTGCTCATCCCATCCGGGCGAATATCACATCGCTGGAGCCGTCGCGCGGCGAAATCGTATTTCGCACCGCCCGCTGGCGCCCCGCTCCAGATATCGCGGCGTCGTTGGCGGACGGCGGTCAGGCTCCCGCTCCCATGGACTGCGACTGCGCCATCGTTCCGCGGCTTTCAACTCCTGCCGATCTCTACGCGCTTGGTGTCATCGCTCTGGAAATCCTCTGTGGCGGCTCCGGTCAGGGTCTGCCGATGATCGTGGACGAAACCCTTCGCATCGCCCAGCGGCTTAGTCAGGAAAAGACATCCGTGGACGCCATTCCGGACACCCTCGCCTCCTGGCAGCGCCGCGAACCCGATGCCAACTGGTCGTCCGTTCTCTCCTGCCGTCATCTCGCCAATCCCGCGCCCGATGCCGAATCCGCCGCGCGCATGGTGCCTCCGGTGGCGTGGCATTCAGCACTGACATGGGCGCTGCGGCTGCTCACCGGTTCCTGCACCCAGGCTTACTGCCAGTCGCCCGGTGAAGGTTCCGCGCAGTCGCCTCATCTTGCTCTGGAGCAGCCACTGAAGGATTTGCGGAATCTTCTTCAGCGCACCCGATCACTGGTCAGCCTCGAATGGAAAGCCAATCTCGACCTGCGCGATCACATCATGGCGGTGATGGAGAAGTAACGGCGGGGTGGGTTGCAAATGGCTTCTTTGCAAAAACTGAGCCGAGTGAAAGGTCAGGTAGGCGAGAACGTACAGTGCGGCTCTATGATCAACAAACTCACGCGCAGTCTCCAGTCTCGATTCCGGTCCCTGACCGTCGCAAATCTCTTTTGGCTTGTTGCCTGTCCGCTGCTCCATGCGACGCCGCCGCCAAAGAAAGATCTGCCGGTCCCGGGAACTGCGTTCACCGTCGCCGGAGCCACGGCTTTTATAATCGAATCCAAGACGCCCCCGCCCGGAGGCGCGAAACCGTGGATTTGGTATGCTCCAACGCTGCCGGGACTGCCCGGCATGGAGGAAAAATGGATGTTCGAGCAGTTCCTCGCAGCGGGAATATCCATCGCAGGGATTGATGCCGGCGAATGTTACGGCAGTCCTGCCGGGCGGGCTGTCTATTCTGCGTTGCATGATGAGCTGACGGGAAAACGAGGCTTCTCGAAGAAGCCCGTGATGCTGGGCCGCAGCCGCGGAGGACT